>NZ_JBVVQA010000027.1:0-57283 GCF_055811455.1 Mesorhizobium sp. WSM4845 | reverse complement strand
TTTGTGGGGGCCCAGGTTCGCCCCCACGGACGCGGCCCGCTCCAGGGGCCCCCCGGGGGCCGCCCCCCCCCCCCCGCCCCCGGGGGGGGGGGGGGGCGGGGGGGCCGGGGGGGGGGGGGGGGGGGCCCCCCCGGCCATTCCACTGCGAAGCGGCGCCTGGAGCATCGGACCCAAACCGGTTTTGGGAAAATCCGATGCTTAAACAACGGCGGTGCCGCCACTCGCCCAACCGGCCGCCTAGCTCCCTGGGCGGCCGGCAGGGCGAAGCAACAAAGATGACGGGTGAGCCACGATGACTGCGGCGACAATGCAAAAAAACAGGCCTTCCGGCTTCAGGATCAGCAAGAAAGTGCTGCCCTATGTGCTCAGCCTGCCAGCCCTGCTCGTCTGCATCGGTATCCTGATCCCGTTCTTCACATCGGTCGTCTATTCGTTCCAGCGCTACCGGCTGAGCCAGCCCTGGGCGCGGCAGTTCAACTGGGGCGACAACTACATCTCGTTTTTCACCGACCCGAGGTTCTGGAACACGCTGGAGATATCGCTGCTCTATGCCGGTATCACAGTGCTGCTCGAACTGCTTCTCGGTCTCGGCATCGCCATGCTGCTGCAGAAGCGCTCGACGCTGAACAATTTCATCTCGATCATGCTGTTGATGCCGCTGATGACGGCGCCGGCGCTTGCCGCGCTGATGTGGAAGCTGATGACCAATCCCGGCTTTGGCGTGCTGAGCTATCTCGCCAGCCTGATCGGATTGCAGGATTTCCGCTGGGCCTCGTCGCCGTCGACCGCGCTTTTCACGGTGGTGCTTGTCGATATCTGGGTCTACACGCCCTTCATCATGATCCTGCTGCTTGCCGGCCTGCGCAGCCTGCCGACGCAGCCCTTCGAGGCGGCGGCACTTGACGGCGTGCCGCGGAGTTTCGTGTTCTTCCGCATCACCTTGCCGATGCTGACGCCCTACATCCTGACGGCGACGCTGTTTCGCCTGCTGGATTCCATCCAGCAGTTCGACATCATCTATGCCATGACCCAGGGCGGTCCGGGCGACACGCTGACCGTTTTCCAGGTTGAGGCCTACCTCAACTTCTTCCAGTCGACCAATGTCGGTCGCTCGGCGGCGCTGATGATCATCCTGTGGGCGATCACCTATTTCCTCTCGAATATTTTCATCAAGAACTGGCTGCGGCTGCGCGAACGCGCCCGCGGCCAGGCATAGGAGGCCGGGATGGAACACACCTCGCTTCTCGAACGCATCCTGCGTGGCATAGCGCTGACGCTGGTCGTGATCTTCTTCATGTTCCCGATCGTCTGGATCCTCATGATGTCGTTCCAGACCAACGAGACCATCCTGCGGATTCCGCCGCAGCTTGTCTTCAAGCCGACGCTGGCCAACTACACCGCGCTGATCACCGGCAAGCTGACCACGGCGGCCGGCACGCTCGACATCGCCTTCATGCGCAACCTGTGGAATTCGGTGTTCCTGTCGGTCACCTCGGTCGCCGTCGCGCTGCTGCTCGGCGTTCCCGCCGCCTATGCCTTTGCCCGGCACAAATTCCGCGGCTCGGAGGACATCGCCTTCACGCTGCTGTCGTTCCGGTTCGCGCCGGCGCTGCTGGTGCTGCTGCCGCTCACCCTCTATTTCCAGAAGCTTGGACTGGCCAACACCTATATCGGGCTGATCTGGGTGTACCAGCTGATCTGCCTGCCGCTGATCCTGTGGATCGTGCGCGGCTATTTCGAGGACATCCCGGCCGATATCGAATATGCCTATCGCATCGCCGGCCATTCCTGGTTCGCCACCTTCCGCAAGATCGCGCTGCCGCTCGCCGGCCCCGGCATTGCGGCTGCCGGCCTGCTCGCCTTCATCTTCGCCTGGAACAATTTCATCTTCGCGCTCGTGCTCGCCTCGGCCGACAAACAGCCGGTGACGGTCGGCGCGCTCGCCTTCATCACCTCCTCCGGCATCCAGTACGGCCAGATCTCGGCGGCGATCGTGCTGTCGATCACGCCGACGCTGGCGCTCGCCCTTTACGCGCAGCGCTATCTCGTCGAAGGCCTGTCGCTCGGCGCGGTAAAGGGATAGTTCTCATGGCCAGCCTCGAACTGCGAAATGTCGTCAAGCGCTACAAGAGCCAGACTGTGCTCGATAATCTCTCGTTGAGCGTCGCCGACGGCGAAACCCTAGTCCTGTTCGGACCGTCCGGCGCCGGCAAGACGGTGCTGCTGCGGCTCGTCGCCGGCGTCATCGACCCTGATGAGGGAAAAATCTTCATCGGCGGCGAGGACATGACCGATCTTGACGCCGAGTTCCGCGGCGTCGGCATGGCATTCCAGAATTTCGCGCTGTTTCCGCACATGACCGCCTTCGACAACATCGCCACGCCGCTTCAGGCCAAGCGATCGTCGCAAAGCGCGATGAAGGCTGGTGTCGAGAGCGTCGCCAAGCTGCTGAAGATCGGCCACGTGCTCAGCCACAAGCCACGGGCGCTGTCCAACGGCCAGAAGCAGCGCACCGCGCTCGCCCGCGCTCTGGTCGGCTCGCCGCCGGTGCTGCTGCTCGACGACCCGCTGCGCAACGTCGATGCCAAACTGCGCTTCGAAATGCGGCTCGAACTGCCAAGGCTGCTGGCAGATCGCGGTGCGACCGTCGTCTACGTCACCCAGGACTACAAGGAGGCCATGGCGCTCGGCGATCGCATCGCGGTGATGTCGCAAGGTGTCATCAAGCAGCTCGGCACGCCCGAACAGATCTATCGCGAGCCGGCCAACATCGAGATCGCGCGGCTGTTCGGCGATCCGACAATCAACCTGCTCGACGTCAAGCCGTCGCGCGATGCCAAGGGCATCTATGTCGGTCTGTCGAATGTCCAGGTCCATCTGACCGGCGCCTATGACGCCATGGTCGGCCGCGATTGCGTGATCGGCTTGCGGCCCGAAGCGCTGCGCTTCGTCGACGAAGGAACACCCGCGGCCATTCCGGTGACCGTCGAGGCGGAGACGCCGCTCAACGAAAAGATCGTCACGCTGGTGCGCACCGTGCGCGGTCGCGAAATCCTGGTCTCCCGGCCGGCCGGAACAGCGGGTCAAACCGAGGGCAGGGCCCATATCGCCGTCGACGGCAAAAGCGCCCTGCTGTTCGATCGTGCCAGTGGCGACCGTATCGGCTCGAAAAACGTCGTCAATTTGCGCAGCGGAGAAGCGGCATGAGCCAGAGCGCACTCACCATTTCGGGCGTCGACAAATTCTACGGCCCGATCGACCGAGGTGTGCACGCCGTTCAGAATCTGACGATGGAAATCGACAAGGGCGAGATCGTCGCACTGCTCGGCTCGTCCGGCTGCGGCAAGACTTCGACATTGCGCATGATCGCCGGCTTCGAAGAGGTCTCGCGCGGCAGCATTTCGGTTGCCGGCCGCAAGGTGCACACGCTGCCGCCGGTCAAGCGCAATGTGGCGATGGCGTTCGAGGGCTATTCGCTGTATCCGCCGCTGACCGTGCGCGAGAACATGGCGTTTGCGCTGAAGGCGGCCAGGCTGCCGAAAAGTCAGGTCGACGCGAAAGTTGCCAGCATCGCCAAGCTGCTCGAGATCGAGGACATTCTTGAGCGCTATCCGAGTTCCATCTCCGGCGGCCAGCAGCAGCGCGCCAGCCTCGGCCGGGCACTGATCCGCGAGGCCGACCTGCATCTGCTGGACGAACCGATGGGCCAGCTCGAGCCGCAGCTTCGCGCGGTGCTGCGCGGCCGCATCAAGCACTTCATCAAGGAGCGCGGCTTGACCGCGATCCTGGTCACTCACGACCAGACCGAGGCCAATGCATTGGCCGACCGGATCGCGGTGATGGAAGGCGGCGTGCTGCAGCAGTTCGATACGCCCAATATGCTCAAGCAGCGGCCGGCCAACCTGTTCACCGGCACGTTCGTCGGCGAGCCGCCGATGAATGTCTTCGAGGCCTATGTCGGCACGGCCGCCGACAAGATCAATCTGCGGCTGCCCGACGGGCTTTCACTCGACTATGACAAGGACGCGTTCAGCGGCTCGGTTCGCGACGAATTGCTCAAACGGCAGCGGGTCGTCATCGGTGTCAGGCCCTATGCGGTTCGCCGCTCGAAGGACGGCGTGCCGGCGACGGTTTCGGCCAACCAATGGCTCGGCGACCAGACCCATATCGCGGCGGATTTCGCCGGCGGCTCGCTGGTCCTGGTCGAACATGACCGGACCCGGCTGGAGCTTGGCGCGCCGATCAACATCAGCATCGATCCGAAAAATCTGCACGTCTTCGATCAGTCCAGCGGCATGGCCATTTCGCACGGCATGGAGCTTGCCTGATGCGGGATGTGCTGATCGGCATCGACGCCGGCACGTCTGTCATCAAATCCGTCGCCTTCGACACGGCGGGCCGGCAGCTCGCGGCCGCGGCGGTACCGAACCGGTACGAGACCTTGCCGGGCGGCGGCGCCGAGCAGGATCTGGCACGCACCTGGACCGATACGGCGACCACATTGCGACAGCTTGCCGACAAGGTGCCGGACCTCGCAAGCCGCATCATTGCGATCGCGGTGACCGGGCAGGGCGACGGCACCTGGCTGATCGACAAGGACGGTGAGCCGGTCGCCAAGGGCTGGCTGTGGCTCGACGCGCGCGCTGCCGCCATCGTCGAGGAGATCCGCGCGCGCCCCGATGACCGGCTCCGTTTCGAAAAGACCGGCAGCGGGCTCGCCGCCTGCCAGCAGGGGCCGCAGCTTGCCTTCATGAAGCGCAACGCGCCTGACAGGCTTGCCGGCGCCGCGACAGCTTTCCATTGCAAGGACTGGCTCTATTTCAACCTGACCGGCGAACGCGCCACCGATCCTTCCGAGGGCACCTTCACCTTTGGCGACTTTCGTACCCGCGGCTATTGCGACGAGGTGCTTGAGGTGCTCGGCGTCGCCGACCTCAGGCATCTGCTGCCGCCGATCGTCGACGGCACCAGGCATAGCGCCGGCCTGTCGGCGGCGGCTGCCAACGCGACCGGGCTGCTTTCCGGTACGCCGGTGGTACTGGCCTATGTCGACGTGGCCTGCACCGCGCTCGGCGCCGGCCTGCTCGACCGCGAGCGCAAGCCTGGCTGCTCGATCATCGGCTCCACCGGCATGCATATGCGGCTTGCTCAGACGCCGGACGAGGTGCTGCTCAACGAGGCCAGGACCGGCTACACGATGACGATGCCGGCGCCCGGCGTCTTTGCGCAGATGCAGTCGAACATGGCAGCGACGCTCAACATCGATTGGATCCTTAGCCTCGCCTCCGGCATACTCGCCTCGCAAGGCATCACCCGCAGCAATGGCGAGATGATCGCGCTGGTCGACGAATGGATATCGTCATCGGAGCCGGCCTCGCTGCTCTATCAGCCCTATGTGTCGGAGGCCGGCGAGCGCGGGCCGTTCGTCGATGCCAATGCCAGGGCCGGTTTCGTCGGCATTTCGTCGCGGCACGGTTATGCCGATATGGTGCGCGCTGTTTTTGAGGGGCTGGCATTCGCGTCGCGCGATTGCTACGCCGCCATGGGGCCGCTGCCGAGCGAAATCCGGCTGACCGGCGGCGCCGCCAGAAGCCCGGCACTGCGCAAGATCCTCGGCGCTGTCGTCGGCGCCGACATTCGCACCAGCCAACGCGAGGAAGCCGGTGCCGCGGGCGCCGCGATGATCGCTGCGGTCTGCGTCGGCCAATACAGTTCGATGGACGAATGCGTCGGCGAATGGGTCACGCCGCTGCTGGGCGCGGCGGAACCGAGCGACCGAAAACTTGCCGCGATCTATGAGCGGGCGGTTCCGTCCTACACATTGGCGCATGAGGCGCTGCGGCCGGTCTGGCGGTCGATGGCCGCGTCCAGGGCAAACTGAGAAGTCGAGCATGCGTAAGAAGATTGCAATCATTGGCGACCGCTTCATGCTTCCCGAGATCTTTCGCGAGAAAATCGAGACGGCCTGCGGCGACAATCTCGACATCCGCACCCTTGAGGCGGCCTGGCCCGACGAGCCGATGGAATTCGGCAATGCGGCGCTCGGCCTCGACAAGGTGAAGGAGTATTTTGGCGATCCGGACGAGGTGGTCGATTTCATTGGCGACGCCGAGATCTTCGTCACCCAGCTTGCGCCGCTGTCCGAAACCATGATGCAGCGTCTGCCTGCGCTGAAGCTGGTTGCGGTCTCGCGCGGCGGCCCGATCAACATCGACATGGTTGCCGCCAAGGCCCACGGCATCACCGTCGTCAATGTGCCCGGCCGCAATGCAAGTGCTGTGGCCGAATTCACCATCGGCGCGATCCTTGCCGAGACGCGGCTGATCCGGGTCGGGCACGAGGCCTTGCGCAAAGGGGAATGGCGCGGCGATCTCTACCGGGCCGACCGTACCGGCCGCGAGCTCAACGAAATGACCGTCGGCGTCATCGGCTACGGCAATATCGGCACCAAGGTTGTCCGCCTGCTGCGCGCCTTCGGCTGCCGCATCCTGGTCACCGATCCCTATGTGCAACTGAGCGCCGAAGACCGCAATGACGGCGTCGAACTGGTCGCGCTCGACGATCTCCTGTCCCGCTCCGATGTGGTCACGCTTCATCCCCGGGTGACCGAGGAAACCCGCGGCCTCATCAACAAGGACATCATCGCTCGGATGAAGCCGGGGGTGATCTTCGTCAACACCGCGCGCGGGCCGCTGGTCGATTACGACGCGCTTTACGATGCGCTGGTCTCAGGCCATATCGGCAGCGCCATGCTGGAGACGTTCGCGGTCGAGCCGGTGCCTGCCGACTGGCCGCTGCTGCAGCTTCCGAATGTCACCTTGACGCCGCATATCGCCGGCGCTTCCGTGCGCACGGTGACCTATGCGGCCGAGCAAGCGGCCGAAGAGGTGCGCCGCTTCATCGTCAGGCTCCCGCCGGTCAACCCGTGCTGAAGGTCGCGGCAGCCATGAAACGCAATCCAGGCATAGAGGATCCGGCGAGATGAGCGGCGCCACTGAAATCGTCGATCTGTTCGTCATCGGCGGTGGCGTCAATGGCGCCGGCATCGCGCGCGACGCAGTCGGCCGCGGGCTTTCCGTCATCCTGTGCGAAAAAGACGATCTCGCCGAAGGCACCAGTTCGCGATCGGGAAAGCTCGTCCATGGCGGCCTGCGCTATCTCGAATACTACGAATTCCGGCTGGTGCGCGAGGCGCTGATCGAACGCGAAGTGCTGCTTGAATCGGCGCCGCATATCATCTGGCCGATGCGCTTCGTGCTGCCGCACAGCCCGGACGACCGGCCGGCCTGGCTGGTCCGGCTCGGTCTGTTCCTCTACGATCATCTTGGCGGCCGCAAGCGGCTGCCGGGCACCCGCACGCTCAACCTGCGCACCGCGCCCGAAGGCGCACCGATCAAGGATGCGTTCAAGCGCGGTTTCGAATATTCCGATTGCTGGGTCGACGACGCCCGTCTCGTCGTCATCAATGCGCTCGACGCTGCGGAACGGGGAGCCAGGATCTTCACCCGGACCGCCTGCACCGCCGCCCGCCGTGAAAACGGCCTGTGGTCGGTCGAGATGCGCGACAGCCGAACCGGCGTCAGGACCACGGTTCGGGCGCGTGCGCTGATCAACGCCGCCGGTCCCTGGGTCAACGACATCATCAACCGCGTGGCTGGCCAGAACTCCAAGCGGAATGTCCGGCTGGTCAAGGGCAGCCACATCGTCGTGCCGAAATTCTGGGAAGGGCGGCAGGCCTATCTGGTCCAGAACAGCGACAAGCGCGTGATCTTCATCAATCCCTACCAGAACGATCTGGCCCTGATCGGCACCACCGATATTCCCTATGAGGGGCGGCCGGAAGACGTGGCGGCGGATGCCAGCGAGGTCGACTACCTGATCAAGGTGGTCAACCGCTACTTCAAGCGCGAACTTGCCCGCGACGATGTCATCTACTCGTTCTCGGGCGTCAGGCCGCTCTATGACGACAACTCCGACAATCCGAGCGCGGTGACGCGCGACTATATTTTCGAACTCGACGCCTCATCCGGGCAGGCGCCGCTGCTCTCCGTCTTCGGCGGCAAGATCACCACCTTCCGCAAGCTGGCCGAGCATGCGCTGGACCGGATCGCACCTTTCTTTCCGAAAATGGGCAAGCCGTGGACGTCGAAAGGCTACCTGCCGGGTGGTGATATCGCCAACGCCGATTTCGAGCAGTTCCTCGGCGATCTCGGCCGTGAATTTCCCTGGATGCCGGCATCGCTGGTCAAACACTATGGCCGGCTCTACGGCACTAGGACGCGCGTTGTGGTCGGTGCGTCCAGGTCGCTTACCGAACTGGGCCGGTGCTTCGGCAAGGATTTTTTCGAACGCGAAGCCAGTTATTTGTTCGAGCATGAATGGGCGCTGACCGCTGCCGATATTCTCGAACGGCGCACCAAGCACGGCCTGCATCTGTCCGCCGCAGAAAGAGCCGCCTTCGAGGACTGGTGCGTTGGCCGACTGGTGAGGGCAGGCTGATGACTTTTACGCTTTCCCTCAACACCAATCCGCTGGTCAACCGTTTTGCCGAACCGGACGATCTGATCGACGCGATCGCCTACGACATCGGCATCCGGGACGTGCAGCTCACGCATGAATTCGTCAATCCCGGCTGGCCGGCGGCGACGATCTCGAAATTCGTCCGCCTGTTCCGCACGGCGCTCGACCGCACCGGCGTGCGCGTGACGTCCGGGATGACCGGCCCTTACGGGCGGCTCAACCATTTCGGCCATCCCGACGCCGACGTGCGCCGCTACTACGTCGATTGGTTCAAGACCTTTGCCGACATTTCGGCCGAGCTCGGCGCCAGCGGCATGGGCACGCAGTTCGCGATCTTCACGCACCGGGATTTTGACGATCCCGAGCGTCGCGCGCGGCTTTTCGACATCGCGCTGGAATGCTGGCGCGACGTCGCCGAGCACGCCAGGGCGGCCGGTTTGACCTATCTGTTCTGGGAGCCGATGTCGGTCGGCCGCGAATTCGGCCATACGATCGAGTGCTGCCGGTCCCTGCACAACGAGATCGAAGCGGCCGGCATGGCCATCCCGCTGAAGATGATGGTCGATATCGACCATGGCGACGTCACCTCGAGCAATCCGGACGACATCGACCCCTATGCCTGGGCCGAAGCCTTTCCCACGGTATCGCCGATCATCCACATCAAGCAGTCGTCGATGAACAAGGGCGGCCATTGGCCGTTCATCGCCGCCTACAACAAGGACGGCCGCATCACGCCGGAAAAGCTTTTGGAGACGGTTCGGCGCGGCGGCGGCGTCGACAACGAGATCTGCCTCGAACTGTCGTTCCGCGAACGCGAGCCGGTCGACCACCAGGTCGTCGCCATGATCCGCGAGTCGGTCGACTACTGGGCGCCGTTCATCGAGACCGGCAGGACGGCACTCCTGCGGCGAGCAGGATAGGTGAACAGGAGCCGATGCGGCTCCTGTTCAGAACCAGAGTACGTCAGCCGAATTTCGGGTCGAGACTGCCCGACTTGTAGCGCTTGGCCATTTCCGAGACCGGCAGCGGCTTGATCTTGGGGGCGTTGCCGGCGGTGCCGAACTGCTCGAACCGCTCCTTGCACAGCTTCCTCATCGCGGCCATTGCCGGCGTCAGATATTTGCGCGGATCGAACTCGCTCGGGTTCTCGGTCAGCACCTTGCGGATCGCGCCGGTCAGCGCCATGCGGTTGTCGGTGTCGATGTTGATCTTGCGCACGCCATGCTTGATGCCGCGCTGGATCTCATCGACCGGCACGCCCCATGTCGGCTTCATCTGGCCGCCATATTTGTTGATGATCTCCTGCAGCTCTTCCGGCACCGAGGACGAGCCGTGCATGACCAGGTGCATGTTCGGCAGGCGGCGGTGGATCTCCTCGATCACGTTCATGGCGAGCACCGCGCCGTCCGGCTTGCGCGAGAACTTGTAGGCGCCGTGGCTGGTGCCCATGGCAACGGCCAGCGCATCGACATGCGTGTCCTTGACGAACTGCACCGCCTGCTCCGGATCGGTCAGCAACTGGTCATGGCTGACGGCGCCCTCGACGCCGTGGCCGTCTTCCTGTTCGCCGCCGCCCATCTCCAGGGATCCGAGAACGCCGATCTCGCCTTCCACCGACACGCCGCCCCAATGCGCCATGTCGACGACGCGCCGCGTGATGCCGGAATTATGGTCGTAATCGGCCGGCGTCTTGCCGTCCTCCTTCAGCGATCCGTCCATCATCACCGAGGTGAAGCCGTGCTGGATCGCGGTCACGCAGGTGGCTTCGTTGTTGCCATGGTCGAGATGCATGCAAACCGGGATATCGGGATGGATCTCGACCAGCGCGTCGATCAGCTTGGCCAGCACGACGTCGTTCGCATAGGCGCGGGCGCCGCGGCTCGCCTGCAGGATGACAGGCGATTTGGTCTCCTCGGCCGCCTCCATGATGGCAAGGCCCTGTTCCATATTGTTCATGTTGAAGGCAGGCACGCCATAGCCGTGTTCGGCGGCATGGTCGAGCAATTGTCTCAATGTGATGCGAGCCACCCAATGGTCTCCCGTATTTGGTTTCAAGCCTATGGTTTGCGAGCTGTCCGTTCGTCGTTCAGCCCATTGATGCTTCTGGCCGGATTTCCGGAGAACCGCAACCTTTGGCCATGCCGCCGAGAGCAATTCTTGTTACAAGGCAGCGATCAGAAGCAAGGAATATCCCAAAGAAACATAACACCATCACAAAAAATTTGGCATGCATGCGATTTTATCTGTTATAATAGCTCTAACCCGCCGTTCTGCTACGGCGGACGCGGCGACGCGGATTAAAGGAAACAGGCTGGACGATGAAGAGCGACGGCCGGCGGCAAGGCATCATGGATTTTCTGATGGACACCGGCACGGCCAGTGTCGATGACCTTGCCTCGCGCTTCGGCGTGTCGAAGATGACCGTCCATCGCGACCTCGACGAGCTCGAGGAAAGCGGCTTCCTGCGCAAGATACGCGGCGGCGCCTCGATCCAGCCGAGCGGCCTTTTCGAGAGTGATTTCCGCTACCGTCAGAAGCAGGCCGCCGAGGAGAAGCAGCGCCTGGCGGTTGCCGCCGTGGCTGTCATCGAACCGGGCCAAACGGTGATCATCGACGACGGCTCGACGGCGGGCGGCATTGCGCGCCACCTTGCGGATCTGCGCCCGCTGACGGTGATCTCCAACAATCTGGCCGTGATACAGGATCTGGCCGGCGTTGCCGGTATCACCCTGATCGCGCTCGGCGGCCAGTACAGCAAGAAATTCCACGGTTTCTTCGGCCTGCTTGCCGAGGACACGCTGAGATCGTTGCGCGCCGATGTCGCCTTCCTGTCGTCGTCCGCCATCCACGGCGTTTCCGCCTTCCACCAGGACCAGGAAGTGGTCCATACCAAGCGGTTGATGATGGCCGCGGCCGCCCGCAAATATCTGCTGGTCGATCACGGCAAGTTCGGCCGCACGGCCCTGCATTTCCTGACCGATCTCAAGGCGTTCGACGCCGTCTTCACCGGTCGAGAACTGGGACCCCAGATGCGCGAGGCGCTGGATGGCGCCGGCGTTTCGCTAACACTGGTCGAGAAGGACTAGACCATGATCTCGAAAAGTGGGAACCGGTTTTCGGAAAAGATCATGGTCAAAGACGAAGATAGAGCCCCATCCCGCCTCGCGGGATGGAACAGGCTCCAGAAGGAGGACGCGTGGCTTACTGGGTCGGCACAAGCTGGAAAATGAACAAGACGCTTGCAGAAGCGACTGACTTTGCCAGGGCGCTGGCGGGGTTCGTCCCCGGTTTTGACGACCGTATCCAGCCCTTCGTCATCCCGCCCTTCACGGCGGTCCGCGAGGTCAAGAAAGCGCTGGCATCGACGCGGATCAAGGTCGGTGCCCAGAACATGCACTGGGCCGACGCCGGCGCCTGGACCGGCGAGATCTCGCCGGTGATGCTGACGGACTGCGGGCTCGATCTCGTCGAGCTCGGCCATAGCGAACGGCGCGAGCATTTCGGCGAGACCGACAATACGGTTGGTCTCAAGACCGCAGCGGCGGTGAAGCACGGGTTGGTGCCGCTCATTTGCGTCGGCGAGACATTGGCGCAACGCAACAGCGGCCAGGCCGATGCGGTGCTGGCCTTGCAGGTGCACGGCGCGCTGCAATACCTCGAAGGCCAGGCCAAGGCGGCGACGATCCTGTTTGCTTACGAACCGGTCTGGGCGATCGGCGACAAGGGCATTCCGGCAAGTGCCGACTACGCCGACAGGCAGCAGGCGCTGATCAAGAAGATCGCCGGCGATCTTCTGCCGGCCATGCCGCCGGTGCTTTATGGCGGCAGCGTCAATCCGCAAAATGCCGCCGAGCTGATCGGCCAGCCTCATATCGACGGGCTGTTCATCGGCCGATCCGCCTGGCAGGCGGAAGGCTATATCGACATCCTCGAACGCGCCTCGGCGGCGATCTAGAGCATGATCCCGAAAAGTGGAATCCGGTTTTTCGGAAAAGATCATGCTCAAACAAAAGATAGCATGATCCCGAAAAGTGGAATCCGGTTTTTCGGAAAAGATCATGCTCAAACAAAAGAGAGCATGATCCCGAAAAGTGGAATCCGGTTTTCGGAATAGATCATGCCCAACAAAAGTTAGAGCCCCATCCCGATGCCATCGGGATGGAACAGGCTCCAGAGCAATCGAACAGGAAAGGACAGAAAAAATGAAAATAGCCATTGGGGCCGACAGCGCCGGCAAGCCGCTGCTCGACGTCATTGCCGCTCACCTGGCCACCAAGCCCGGCCTCTCCGTCAGCGACGTCAGCCAGGCCGGCTACTATGCCGACCTGTCGCAGAAGCTCGCCCAGACCATCCTCGACGGCGAAAACGATCGCGGCATCTTGTTTTGCGGCACCGGCATCGGCGTTTCCATCTCGGCCAACAAGGTGCCCGGCATTCGCGCCGCACTCACCCATGACACCTATTCGGCGGAGCGCGCGGCGAAATCCAACAATGCCCAGATCATCACCATGGGCGCCCGCGTCATCGGCCCGGAACTGGCCAAGTCGATCGTCGATGCCTGGCTCGCATCGGAGTTCGACGAAAACGGGCCATCGGCCGGCAATGTCCAGGCGATCGACAGGCTCGACGCGGCGAAGCTGGGCTAATGCATGTCGCCCAAAAGCATGCCCTCGGGCGTGAACCCGAGGGTGCGCAGCGGTTTTGGGATAACGACATGTATAAAACAGGAGCTTAAGCGCGTCGCATTGATGCGATGCGCTTAAGCCAGGCTTTTTCGCATCGCGCCGATAACGGTGACCGCCGACGCCGCGCCGGGGTCGATGTGTCCGAGCGACCGCTCGCCGAGCCGCGACGAGCGGCCCTTCGCGGCGATCATATCCTTGGTCGCCTCGGCGCCCCGTTCGGCTGCTTCGAGGGCGGCTGCCAGGCTTTCGGACAGGGTCTTGCCGGCGGCATGGGCAGCGGCCGCGGCTTGCGCCGCCGGCAGCCAGGCGTCGACCATCGTCTTCTCGCCGATCTCCGCCTTGCCGCGATCCTGGATGCCTTGCGCCATCGCCTGGAACAGGGCGACGACATCGGCGCCCGCCAAGGTCGCCTTGCCCTTGACGGCAGCCGCACCACGCATGAAGGCCGTCGCGTAGAGCGGGCCCGACGAGGCGCCGACGGCGTTGAGGAACGACTTCGCCGCAGTGTTGAGGAGAACAGTCGGCTCGGTTGCCGTGAGCTCCAGCGGCGCCAGCGCATCGCGCACCGCCCCAAAGCCGAGCGCCATGGCGATGCCATGATCGGCGTCGCCGATGACCCCGTCGAGCTGACAGAGCCTGTCCTTGTCGGCTTCGATCGCCAGCGCGATCGCATCGAACATTCTTTTCAGATCGGCTGCATCGATGGATGTCATGGATGCACCCTTTCAGCCGGCGCGGAACATGGCGCAGTCGCAAGGATGGTCGAGCATCGTCTGCAATTCGGCGTCGAGATGCATCAGCGTCACCGAGGCGCCGGCCATTTCGAGCGAGGTGCAATAGTTGCCGACCCAGGTCGCGTGAACTGCCACGCCGATGTCATCGAGCCGCTGCTTGACGCGCCGGTTCACGATGTAGAGCTCCATCAGCGGCGTCGAGCCGAGCGAATTGACGAGCACGGCGACCTTGTCGCCGCGTGCCGGCGCCATCTCGTCGAGGATCTTGTCCAGCATCTCGTCGGTGATCTCGTCGGCGGTTTTCAATTTTCCGCGGGCAATGCCCGGCTCGCCATGGATGCCCATGCCGATCTCCATCTCATCCGGTCCGATCTCGAAATTCGGCCGGCGGGTCTGCGGCAGCGAACAGGGCGAAAGAGCGACCCCCATGGTGAAGGTGTGATCGTTGGCCTTCCTGGCAATGCGCTCGCATTCGTCGAAAGACAGCATCCGGTCGCAGGCGGCACCGGCGGCCTTGAAGATGAAGAAATTGCCGGCGACACCACGGCGCTTTTGCCTCTGGTCTCGCGGCGCCGATGCCACATCATCGGTGGTCAGCACGGTGCGCACTTCGATGTCATCCATCGCCGCCATCTCTGCGGCCATGTCGAAGTTCATCACGTCGCCGGCATAGTTGCCGTACATGAACAGCACGCCGGCGCCGCCGCTGGCGGCCTTGGCGCATTCGAGGATCGGATCCGGCGGCGGCGAGGCAAAGACATTGCCGATTGCCGCCGCGTCGGCCAGCCCCTTGCCGACGAAACCGAGGAAGGTCGGCTCGTGGCCGGAGCCGCCGCCGATGACGAGGCCGACTTTGCCCTGTCGAGGTCCATCGCGAGCGATAATCGAGCGCGGGCTGCCCTCCGTGCTTTTGAGATGGCGGGGATGCGCGGCCAGAATGCCTTCCAGCATCTCGTCGACGGTGCGGTTGCCGTCGTTGATGATCTTCTTGGTCTGCACCGGCAGCCTCCCGATTTCGGTAATTTCGCAGATAGTACAGCGTGTTACCGGAATTTCCACCCGGGGACGGAGATTTCACGCGGCAATATGTTCCGGCGCGGCCAGGACACGCAGGGATTGGCAGCCTATTTGTCCGTGAGCTTGGAATGCTCGAAGAAGATGCGATGGCAGGAGCTGATAACTTGCCGCGTCAAATGGCGATCACCGGCAAGGCAGGCAGCAGCTTGTCCAGGGTGATGGGAAATTCACGCACCCGCACGCCGGTCGCGTTATAGATGGCGTTGGCGACAGCTGCCCCCGCACCGCAGACGCCGAGCTCGCCGATCCCCTTCGCGCCGAATGGATTGGCCTTGTCGTCATGTTCCTCGAGGAAGACGACCTCCATCTCAGGGACGTCGCCGTTGATCGGGACGTGATATTCGGCAAGATCGTGATTGACGAAGTGGCCGTAGCGCCGGTCGAGCACCGTTTGCTCCATCAGCGCCGCACCGATCCCCCAGGTCATGCCGCCGATGATTTGCGAGCGCGCGGTCTTGGGGTTGAGGATACGGCCGGCGCCCATCACCGCCAGCATCCGGCGCATGCGGATCTCACCGGTATCGCAATCGACGGCGACCTCGGCGAAATGCGCGCCATAGGAATGCTGCGAGTAAGCCTTGTATGACTGGGTGGCAGCGCCGGCGGCCACGGAACCCTCGGCTTCAAACCCGTCGGGAGCGATCCGTCGGACGAGCTCGGCCAGGCTTGCCGAACGCTGGCCGACCCTGACCTCGCCGTCGGCAAAGCTTGCGTCGGTGGCACCAGCGCCTCGCAATGGCGAGGCTTCACTCGACTGCGCCGCCTCCAATATCCGTTCCTTGAGGGCGTTGCAGGCGTCGTGCAGCGCCGACCCTGCGCTTGCCGCGCCCCAGGACCCGCCGGAGCCGGCGGTACGCGGGAAGCGGCTGTCGCCAAGCTCCACTTTGACGGACGAGATCGGCACGCCGAGACTGTCAGCGGCGATCTGGGTCAGGATCGTATAGGTGCCGGTCCCGATATCGGTCATGTCGAGCCGCGCCGTCACCCGACCGTCGCCGTCGATCGCAACCCGCGCCGTCGCCGCGCCGATGTAGTTCGGACGGATCGCCGCCGCCATGCCGTAGCCGATGAGCTTGCGGCCCTCTCGGGCGCGGCCCGGCGTCGGGTTTCTTCGCTCCCAACCGAAACGGCGGGCGCCTTCCTCCATGCAGGCGACGAGATTGCGGGTGGAGAACGGCACGCCGCGCTCGGGATCCTGGGCCGGTTCATTACGGATCCTGAGTTCGATCGGGTCCAGTCCGAGCCGCTCGGCGAGTTCATCCATGGCGCATTCGAAGGCCAGCATGCCGGGGGCTTCGCCGGGAGAGCGCATCCATTCGCCGCGGTTGATATCCAGCGGGACCAGGCGATGGCGGGTGACACGATTCGGCGCCGCATAGAGCGAGCGGGCAAAAACTGCCGTTTGCTCGCAGTACTCCTCGAAGCTGGACGTTGCCGACCAGACGTCGTGCGCGATCCCGGTGAGCCGCCCGTCGGTGTCCGTGCTGAGACGTACCTGTTGGATCATCTCTGCACGATGACCGGCATTGGCGAACATCTGTTGTCGCGTCAGCGCGATTTTGACGGGACGCTGCAGGACCTTTGCAGCAAGCGCGGCCAGGATCGTATCGGCATGGGCAATCAGCTTGGAGCCGAAGCCGCCGCCGATGAACGGGCTGATGATGCGCACACGCTCGGGCGGGATGCGAAGCGTGCTGGCGACCCCTGCCCGGAAATTCGCCAGGGTCTGCGCCGATGTATGGATCGTCAGCTCGTTGCCTGACCAGGCGGCGAGCGTCGCATGGGGCTCCATCGGATTGTGATCTTCGAAGGGCGTCCGGTAAGTGGCGTCGACCTTGACCGGAGCCGCGGCTAAGGCGCTCTCGAAGTCGCCGATCACGCTGTCGGTCTCGAAGCCGGCATTGGTCCGCTTTGGTGCGTAGGCGTCGGCCACATGTCCCGACAGATCGTAGAGGCCCGGCTCCTCGTCGTAGCGCACTTTGATGAGGCCGGCGGCAGCACGTGCCGCCTCGAACGTCTCCGCAACGACCAGCGCGACGGGCTCGTCGTAATAGCGCACCCGCTCGCTGTTGAGCGCGGGGCGGGCGCGCGTGAAGACCTCCGGCACCGTCGGCGTGACCGCCGGGCCGAAATCCGGCTGGGCCGGCGCATTCCGGTGCGTCATGACGAGCAGCACTGCCGGCGCCCGTTCGGCTTCGGCCGTGTCGATCTCGGCAATGCGCCCCTTGGCGACGGCAGCGCCGAGAATATAGCCAAAGGCTGTACCCTCCAGCGTATTCTCGTAGGCGTAGGTGGCATCGCCTCTCACCTTGAGCGGACCATCGATGCGATCGAATGGACGCCCGATGATGCCGCTGCGTGTTTCGCGAGGACGGTTTGAGGTCTTCGTCTCTGTCATCATGTCACCTCATGCACTCTCGGCGGCAGCAGCGAGCGTGTGCCGCATCGTCCGTTTCGCCAGCGGGATCTTGAAATCATTGCCGCCATATCCGACGGCTCCGGCGAGCGCGGCTTCGGCCGCGTCGGTAAAGGCGCCGTCGGACGCCGCCGCTCCAGCGAGGGTGCGCTCTGCCTCCGTCGCGCGCCAGGGCTTGGCGGCCACGCCGCCCATGGCGATCCGAGCGCTTTGGATACGATCGCCGCTTTTCTCGACGACTGCCGCCACCGATACCAGCGCGAAGGCGTAGGAGGCACGGTCGCGCACCTTGCGGTAAACCTGCCGGCCGGGCGGCGGCGGCGGGCAGGGTGACGGCGGCGATCATCTCGCCGTGGCCGAGCACGGTCTCGACATGCGGCGTCGCCTCGGGCAATCGATGGAGATCGCCGATCGGGATCGTGCGGGTCCCGCCGCCGGGCGATATGGTCTCGATCGTGGCGTCGAGCCCGGCCATGGCGACCGCCATGTCGGAGGGATGGACAGCGATGCAGGCTTGGCTGGCGCCGAGCACGGCGTGCATGCGATTGAAACCCTGCAGCGCCGCGCAGCCCGAACCCGGCTCGCGCTTGTTGCAAGGCATGCTGCGGTCGTAGAAATAGGGGCAGCGCGTGCGCTGCAGGAGATTGCCGCTGGTCGAGGCCTTGTTGCGTATCTGGCCGGAAGCTCCCGCCAGCAGCGCTTGCGTGAGCATCGGATAGCGCGATCTCACCCGCGGATCGGCGGCAAGATCGCAGTTGCGGACCTGGGCGCCGACCCGAAGCCCGCCTGCCGCCGTCTCCTCGATCCGATCGAGCGGCAGCCGGCTGATGTCGACGAGATGCGCAGGGCGCTCGATCTCGAGCTTCATCAGGTCGAGCAGGTTGGTGCCGCCGCTGATGAACTTGGCGTCCGGCCGGGCCGCGACCGCGGCGGCTGCCTGCTCGGCACTTGCCGCACGTTCATAAGTGAAGGACTGCATTGCTCACGCCCCCTCTGCCGCGTCGCGGATTGCAGCGACAATGTTCGGATAAGCGGCACAACGGCAGATGTTGCCGCTCATCCGCTCGCGGATCTCGGCATCGGTGAGGGCGACGGAAACCGCTGCCACGTCGGCGCTCGCATGGCTCGGCCAGCCGGCCCTGGCCTCGCCTAGCATCGCGACCGCCGAGCAGATCTGGCCCGGCGTGCAGTAGCCGCACTGGAAGCCCGTCGCGGGCAACGAAGGCGGCCTGCACCGGATGCAGCCGGTCGCCCTCGGCCAGGCCCTCGACCGTGGTGATCTCGTCGCCTTCATGCATTGCGGCAAGCGTCAGGCAGGAATTGATCCGGCGCCCATCAACCAGCACCGTGCATGCGCCGCACTGGCCGTGGTCGCAGCCCTTCTTCGAGCCGGTGAGGCCGAGATGGTTGCGCAGCGCGTCGAGCAGCGTCGTCCGCGGGTCGAGCTCGACGGCAAAATCCTTCGCGTTGATCCGCAGCGATATCGGCATCGTCGGCGCCGGCGTCGGCGATGCGGCCGCCGCAACAGCGCCGGCCGGCTCCGCGTAAACCGGTATACCGGTAGCCAGGAGCACGCCGGTCGCCACCCCGCCCTCCAGCACCGTTCGACGCGTCGGGCCGCTCCTTGTGTCTGTTTTGGCCATGCATGATCTCCCAGTCGCAGTTCTGTCACTCATCGACCTTGGAGGTGGGGAGGCGCGCGGCGGTTTTCTTTCAAGAAACCGGCGGCAATATCAGGATTCCGGAGAAGAATTCACCCGATAGGCCCGAGGCGTCATGCCCCTGAGACGCCGGAATGTCGTGGTGAAGTGGCTCTGGCTTGAAAAGCCGAGCCGAAAGGCAATGCTGCCGATCGACAAACCCGTTTCGCGCAGCAGTATCTCGGCTCGCCGCACGCGTTCCTCGATCACATAGGCATAGGGTGCAAGCCCGGTCGTCGCCTTGAATCGGCGTGCAAAACTGTCTACGGCCATGCCCGCGACGGCTGCCAACTCGCTTAGCGAAACGTCGGCATTCATATGCGCATCGATGTAAGCCCGAACTCGACCAAACGCGCGACGGCTGAGACAGCCGTGACGCACTGACGGGTGTTGCTCCCGGTTCAGGGTGGCCACGCGGAGGCTGACCAGGGCGACCAGATGCTCGATATAGGCAGTGTCCGGCTTGTGGCCGAGTGCCATCTCGTCGCGAAGCAAACTCAGCAGCGTGGCGATCACCACGTCTTTCCTGTTCACCAGGATCGGCAGGTCTCTCAGGCGTGCGCAGCCGGGAAGCCTGATATCGGGATCGATCCACAGGGCTGAGTAGGAGAGGTCTACATCGCGATAGAAGCCCTGCCGCTCGGCGCCTGCGGGGACGAAGGTGAGGGCTCCGGGACGGTCCATTCCGTCGTACAGCGATTTTGCCTCGTGCCGGATAGATGTATGGGAAGTTCCGCCTTCTTCGGTCAGCACGATCAGATGATGAGGGGCTGTCCAGCGCAGCTCCGCCTCGCGGCACGCCCACCGCCGGTTGTCGAAAACGATCGAGGAGCTTCCCCATGACGCGGTTTGCAGGGGCTCCGACTTCTCCCCCTGGCTGCGAACCCGTCCGTCACCAAGCAATGGTCTGAATGACATCGCGGCATCCCGCTGGTTCATTCGCGGAGCCGTGATCCAGCCCCGCTTGAGCGTTTACGCCGCCCCGCCGCTGCGCGTACGGCGCCTTATGTGGGGCAGGCATCTGGCGTTGGTAACCGCGCCGTGTTCAAGAAGTCGTGAGATCAGCCAAATCCAGCGCGCCTGCTGTCAGCCGCCGAGCCCATCGCGGATGGCGCAGAAATAGCGATCGGTACCGACTTGCCCGCCCTTGAGCGCAATCTCCAGTCCGTCGATCGCCTTGACGCGCGAGTGGGCGACGCAAAGCGGCGAGCCCGGCGAGGCGGGCAGCGGCATCCTGACCGTCAGCGCATCGACGCCCATCTGGCCGAGCGCATGGCTCGACGTATCGCCGCCGGCAATGACCACGCGCTGCAATTTCTGTTCGATCGTCAGCTCGCGAAGAAGTTCGCCGAGGCCGCGGCCAAGCTTGTGGCGGGCGCCTTCCTGCCGATCGATTTCGGCGCCTCGGTCGGCTGCGGGACCGAGGGCGGTGTAGAGGACGACGCTGCGACCGGCTTCGAGGCTGGCACGCCCGCTTGCTGCCGCGCGCGCAATCGCATCGCTGGAGGCCTCGGAAACCAGTTCGACAGGGTCCACCGCGACCGCGTCGAAACCGTCCGTCAAAGCATGCCGGATCTGTCGTTCCGTCGTCGGCGAGCAGCTGCCCGAGACCACCGCGATCCGGTCGGCCGCACCCGGCGGCGAAAAGCTGGGCTCGGCACGGACGGTCCGGTTGGCGGCCCATTCGGCTAGCAGCGCATATTCGATGCCCGAAGAGCCGACGACGAATGCGCCCGGCCCGCGAACGCGCCATATCTCCTTGCCGGCAAGCGCCTGACTTTCCAGGCTGTCGACATCCAAAAGCACGATATTGGTGCCATCGGCGAGCAAGCGATCGAACGCTTCCGACCTGGACGCTGACTGCAGCGTCGCCAGATCCACCAGCCCCGAGGTGAGGTCCGTCTGGCGCGACAGATGGATCAGCAGGTCGGATTCATCCATCGGCGTGGTCGGGTGTCGGCTCATCACCGGGTGGCGATCGATACGGAAATATTTTTCGCGGTAGGCCGCGAACAGATGGCCGAAGGCGGTGTAGCGCTTGAGCTGTGGCGCGCCGACCACCAGCGGCACGCTGTCCTGGCTAAAAACCGAGCGGCCGATCTCGATAGCGCGGCCGATGCTGCCGATCGTCGGGCTGGAATCGAAGGTCGAGCAGACCTTGTAGTGGCAAATCTCGGCGTTCAGGGTCTTCAGCCAGGCGAAGGCGCGCTTGAGGTGCATGTTCATCCACTGCGGCGTCTCGCTTCGGCTGGTGCCGGCCAGGCCGATGGCACGGCAATGCCCGAACTGCGAAAGCATGGCCTCGTCCGGCTGACGCACGAACAGCACCGTCGGCACGCCGCCGAGCTCGAGCGCCTCCATGACGTCGGTCGAGCCGGTGAGGTCATCGCCATAATAGCTCAGAAGAAGGCTTTGCATGGCGTCAGGCCGCTTTGCCGTCGCCGAATTTCTCGATCGACCGCGCCAGTTCCGGGTGGCTCAGGGCGAAGTCCGCCAACGGTATGCCATCGACCGCCGCCTGCCAGGCTTGCTGCACGGCGCGTACGCCGGCGCCCGGTCCGTCAGGATGGCTGACGATGCCGCCGCCGCAGAGATAGAGAAGATCGACCGTTCGGCCGGTTCGCCGGTAGGTTTCGGGGGCTTGTCCACCCCATTGACCGGAGCCGGCGACCGGCAGCGCGCAATCCTCCGGCGAAAAGATCGGCGTGGTCACCGCCTCGAAGGAACTGATGAAGGACCAGTCCGGCTCCCAGTATTTCGAGGCGATGCCGTTGATCTGGAACTGGTCGACGCCGAGCAGCCGCCAGAACTGCTGCCAGACCTTGAAATCCATGCCGAGGCCGGGGTGGCGGGTGAGGATGTCCCAGCCGTTGCGGTGGGCATGGAGCACCAGTCTGGAGCGCTTTCTCAGGTAAGCCATGCCGCCGAAGCCGACGGAATTGATGTTGACCACGGCGCAATTGCCGCCGGCCTTCGCCACCAGATCATGGTTGCGCATCATCTCGTCCGGGTCGGCGTGCGAGATGCCAAAGGCATACATCACCTTTTTGCCGGTCTTCTGCTCATGGTCGAGGACGAGCGGCATGATCGCCTTCACCCGTTCCGACAGCGGCGAATAGGCGGGGCTCATCAACTTCTCGTCGTCCTTGATGAAATCGACGCCGGCGTCGATCAGCTCACCGACCATTTCGGCCGTCTCGTGCGGGCGCAGCCCAAGCGCCGGCTTGACGATCGTTCCGATGATCGGGCGATCCCTGACGGCGGTCAGCCGGCGGCTGCCGGCGACACCGAATTGCGGACCCGGGTGCGCGCCCCGGTATTCCACAGGCAGCTTCATGTCGACGATGCGGATGCCGGACAGGCCCTTGATCGAGAAGGCGCCGCCAATGGCGATGGTCATCAATGCCGAAAGATCGGTGCCGATGGCATCAAACGGAAATGCGATGTCGACATCCGCGCGCTTGAAGGGCCCGACGCCGGCTTCCGGAAGGGACGGGCGTTCGGCGTCCGGAAGAGGCCGTATCGCCAGTACGCGCGCCGCCACCCGGGCCTTGAGCTCCTCGGTCTCGCCGGCCAGCGCGACGAAGGTTCCGGTCGACTGGTCGCTGGCGATCTTGGCCGCCAGCGCGTCGATGCTGCCTGGGGTTTCGATGCGATAGGTGAGGGTGATCATAGTCCGAAAAAAGTTCCCTGATCCTCGAAATCTGGTATAATGAGTACATAAGTATTGCAAGCGATATCCTGCTCGGCCGAGCATTCCGGGAATCGTCATGGCAATGCTAAACAGACACCGGTCAAGGGAGTGATTCGCGACGATGAACCGTTCGGAGCCGATCGTCCGGCGCAAACTTTCCGACGAAGTGTTTTTGCGACTGAAGCGCTTGATCACCAGCGGCGAATTGCAGCCGGGCGACGACATGCCGTCGGAGCGCGAGCTGATGGAGCGCTTCGCGGTCGGCAGGCCGGCGATCCGCGAGGCGATGCAGGCGTTGAGCAATATGGGCCTTGTCGCGATCTCGCATGGCGAGCGGGCCAAGGTGCTTCAGCTGACCGCCAAGTCGATCATCAGGCAGGTCGACGGCGCCGCCAAGATCATCCTGTCGTCGTCGAAGGACACGCTGGAGCACCTCAAGAATGCGCGCATCTTCTTCGAACGCGGCATGGTCAGGGAAGCCGCCGAAAAGGCCACCGCCGAGGACGTGCAGCGGTTGCGGGCAACCGTTGCCGAACAGCGGAGCTTTCGCGGCGATTCCGAAGCCTTCATATCCGCCGATATGAAGTTTCATACCCAGATCGCGGCGATATCCGGCAACCCGATCTATGTCGCGGTCAGCGAAGCGATGCTTGGCTGGCTGAAGGAATATCACACCGAGATGCTGATCTGGACCGGCAAGGAAAATTTTACGCTGACCGAGCACGAAGAGATCATCGGCCGCATCGAGCATAAGGATGCGGACGGCGCCGAGAAGGCGATGATCAAGCACCTTGAGCGTTCACGCGCGCTCTATGTGATGAATTCCGGGTGATGAACTCCCGGGTGACGAATTCCGGCAGCTGATTCACCCGATCCGGGTGATCGCGTAAGGCGTCATCACAAGGCGGCGTCGTTTGAACCGGGAAATCTCAACCGTCACTTCGCTCGCCGTCAGGTTCGCCAGCCACATGACGGTCTGGCCCGCGGCAGAACGGCCGGCCAGCGTGAGCAGCCGCGTCTCATCGCTCGTCCTCGCCGCCACGTGCCTGAAGCCGGCCAGTTCGCAAAGCCCCTGCACGGCCTGGAAGATCGGCCGGGGTTCACCTTCGCCGACGGGTTCCCCGGATTCCGCCAGCACGCCGAACGGTCCAGTGAAGCTGGACAGCGTGAGCATCTCCAGTCCGGCCGGCGCGACCCGCGCGGCATAGCCGATCGTCCATGCTGCCGCGAACAGGCCGGCATGGCGCGGATCCCGATCGGCCATGGCGATGCGCTGATTGTGCGGATTGGCCTTGGTCGCGCCGCCATAGGGGTTCTGCCGCATGGCGATGGTCGACGGGCCGATCCGGTAGGGTTTTGCTCCGAAGATCGCCCGCGCCGATTGGGTGATGAACGGCAGCGCCTCCAGCGACTGCATGACACTGAGATCGTCGGCGGCGTGCACGATCGGGCAAGTGCAGTGGCTGACGAAATCGAGCAGATCGGCGGGAACGCGCTTGCGGTTGAGTTCGGTGAAATAGCTGAACATGCCGCCGCCGAGGCGGATGTCGGGAAAGGCGCGGCGCGCCGCGGCATAGACATCTTCAAGTGGCGGACATTCAGGCCACGCGCTGCCCGGCGGCGTCGACTGCCGGTCGACCGACGGCGAGACGGCGATGGCCGAGAGTTTCAGCCCGGCCTGTCGCACCGCGTTGGCGACGCCTGAAAGCTCATCGTCGAGGTCGCCAACGCAGGAAACAACGCATTCGAGCGTCGTCCCGACCGGGTAGGCGGCGGCGAGCCGGGCATAGGACTGCAAGGCGTCGAGGCCATGGCCGCGCGTTGGATCGTAGTGGAACATCAGCTGCTGCGGGCCGAGCGCGGACAGTGTCGGCAGGTTTGCCACCGCCGTCTCGACCTCGTCCGGGTAGATGATGACGCCGATATCCGGCAGCGCCGGTCCGGCTTGGCCGAGCTCGACGCGGACCGGCTCGGCGGTTGCTGCGGCAGCCGGCACCCTGCCGTCGCCGGTCACACGCAGACTGATCGTCTGGCGCACAGCCTCGCCGGCGGGCAGCATATAGGGCCATGGCAGCGCCAGCGGCCGGACATAGGTCTTGTAGGACGCGTCCGACCAATTGCGCTGGTCCTCCATCTCGAACGCATCGCCTTCCATCCGGCATTCCGCGGTGACGCCGGGCCGGACCTCATGCGTGATCGCCCGCAGATCCTTGAAAGGCTGCCAGGGGTCGATCAGATGCGGAAGCTTTGTTTCCACCACGCTGCCGTCGGTGTGCTCGACAGTGACCGGGCTGCCGGCCAGGCCGGCGATTGGATGCAGGATGCAGAAGCCGCAGCGATTGGTCTCGAAAGCGTTTTCGGGAAGCGCGCTCACGTCGAAAACCAGCTGGCCGTCGGCGGAACCTTTGATCGTCGCGCGAAAGTTGAGCCGGCTTCCTCCCGGCCCGACACAGCTTGCCGAATAGCTGACGAAGAAAGTGTCGGCATCTTGGTCGATAGTCAGGTCCGCAAGCGTCGGCTCGTAAGTGCCCCAGTCGCGATCCCTGACGATATAGGCTATGGCGCGCAGCACTTCGATGCCGCCATGGCGGATGGTGCGCAGATTGCCGTTGACGAAGTCGGCGCTGAGTGCGCCGGCGCGCAGCCTGACCGGCTCGGCCTGGACCGCGCGCGTGCCATAGAGGAGGAAGGCGTCGGCGGTCATCTCAGCAGCGTGTCGATCTGCACCGGCTCACGGCTCGCAGCACTCGCATAGGCGGCCTCGACCAGCGCCAAGGTCTTGAGATTGTCGGCGCCCGAGGTTGCCGGCTCGGTTTTGCTCGCCAAGCAGGCGACCCAGTGCTTTTGGATGGCGACGACGCTTTCCTGGATGTTGTGCCACGGCCGCGATGCCCAGGGCAGCAGCGGCGGCGAGACGTCGCTGACCGCCGTTCCGGTCCTGCCGGTGACGGTGAGCCGGTAATCCTGCTCGAGCCGGATCGTGCCGTCGCTGCCGTCGATCTCGACCAGCGTCTGCGGAAACGGCTCGGTCGCGAGCTTGGTCGCATAGCTGCAGTCGACCACGGACGTTGCGCCGCTCTTGTGGTCCATCAGCATGGTAGCGACGTCCTCGCCGGCAATGTTGGGGTTGATGCGAGCGGTTCGGGTCGTGATCGTCGAAACGTCGCCCAGCAGGAAGCGGGCTATGTCGAGACTGTGGATGCCGAGGTCTTCGATGATGAAGCGCTTTCCCGTCGCCAGATAGGGCTGCCCGGAAAACACGTCATAGGCCGAGCGGAACGAGATCCGGCCGAAGAAGGGCGTGCCGATGTCGCCGCTGTCGAGAACGGCGCGCACCGCCTGGATCGGCGACTGCCAGCGAAAATTTTCATGCACCATCAACGCCACGCCGGCATCGGCGCATGCCCTGACCATGGCCTTGGCGTCGGCAAGCGACGGCGCGAATGGTTTTTGGCAGATCGCCGGAACGCGGTTCTGTGCCGTCATCTCGACAAGCGAACGATGGCTCGGCGCGGTGGTGGCGATATCGACGAAATCCAGGCTTTCGCCGGCAAACAGTGCCGCCGCGTCGACGTAGCGCCGCACGATGCCGAACTGGTCGCCGACCACCCTAAGCCGTTCCGGGTCGCGGTCGCAGATCGCGACGATCGAGGCGCCTTCGATGTCGCGCCAGGCATGCATCTGGTTGACGGCGAAGAAGCCGCAGCCGATCAGCGCTCCTCGCAGTTCCGCCACGGGTCAGCCCGCCTTTGCCATCTGCATCAGCGTCACCCGGCTCTGCAGCCGGCGCTGCGCCTGGTCGACGACGACGGCGACGATGATGACGAGGCCCTTGATCACCATCTGCCAGAACGAGCTCACCCCCATCATCACCAGCCCGTCGGAAAGGATGCCGATGACGAAGGCGCCGACGATGGTGCCGCCGATCGTGCCGCGGCCACCCGACATCGAGGTGCCGCCGAGCACCGCCGCGGCGATGGCGTTGAGCTCGAAGCTTTCGCCGGTCGCCGGATGCGAGGCCATCAGTTCGGAGGAGATGATCAGCCCGACGACCGCCGCGCAGAAGCCGGAGAACATGTAGACGAACATCTTCACCATATTGACCCTGACGCCCGAAATCCGCGCCGCCCGTTCGTTGCCGCCGACGGCGAAGATGTGGCGGCCGAGCGGGGTGTATTTGGCCAGATAGGCCGCCCCAACTGCTACGACGACAAGAATCCATATCGAGACCGGCAGGCCGAGCAGCCGGCCGGCGCCGAGGAAGCCGAACCCGGTCGTGCCCAGATCGGGCTTGCCGACGAGGTTCGGAAAGGTGCGGCCATCCGACGACAGCAGCGCCAGGCCGCGCGCGACATAGAGCACGCCGAGCGTGGCGATGAACGGCGCGACATTCAGCCTGGTGATCAGCAATCCGTTGACGGCGCCGATCAATATGCCGACCGCCAGCGTGATCAGTGCGATCTCGAAGACGTTGAAATAGATCGTGTAGCCGACCTGCAGGTCGATGCCGTTGAGCACGAGATAGCCGGCGACCATGCCGCACAGGCCGACAATCGAGCCGACCGAGAGGTCGATGCCGCCGGTGATGATGACGAAGGTCATGCCCATGGCGAGGAAGGCGTTCAGCGCGACGTGCTTCGACATCAGGATCAGGTTGGCGGCCGACAGGAAATTCGGCGCCGCGATCGAGAAGAAGATCAGGACGGCGATCAACGCAATGAACGTCCTCGCCTTCATCAGCGTCAGCAGCACGGAGCCGCTCGAGGCGGAGGCAACCGAAGCCTTGGCCGGGATGTCAGTCATGGGCGTGGCTCTCCATGTGCGGGACCGGCCCGTGGCCAAGCGCCGATGCGGCGACAAGTGCCGCCTCCGTCGCCTCGGCGCGATCGAACATCCCGGTCAGTTTTCCGTTGCTCATCACCGCGATCCGGTCGGACAGCGCCATCACCTCGTCGAGATCGGAGGTGGCGAACAGAATGCCCAGCCCGTCGCGGGACAGTTTGCGCATGGTGCGAAAGACGTCGGCCTTGGCGCCGACATCGATGCCGCGGCTTGGTTCGTCCATCAGCAGCACCTTCGGTCCGGTGAGCAGCGCCTTGCCGATCACCACCTTCTGCTGGTTGCCGCCCGACAGCGACGAGACCTCCTGCGCCGGATCGGCGACCTTGATCGCCAGTTCCCGCACCATCTGCGTCACCGCCTGGTTTTCCTTGGCGCCGCTGATATGGAACAGGCGCACAAACCGCGACAGGCTGGCCAGCGTCAGATTGCTGGCGACCGAGAGGATCGACACCAGCCCTTCGCGCTGGCGGTCCTCGGGGATCAGTGCCAGCCCGCGCCGGATGCGCCGCGTGGTGTCGCGTTCCCTGACCTCCTTGCCGGCAATGAAGATCGCCCCGGTGGCATGGCCGTGGCGCCCCATGATGCAGTCGAACAGCTCGCTGCGACCGGCGCCCATCAGGCCGTATATGCCGAGGATCTCGCCGGCACGCAGCGACAGCGAGACATGATCGACCGCAAGCCCGCCGGTCACGCGCGGCAGGCAGATGTCCTCGGCGCGGAAGATCTCATCGCCCGGAACATGGCCGTCGGCCTTGGCGAAGTCCTTGGCGTCGGAGCCGATCATCTGCCGCACGATCCATTGCGTGTCGACGTTTTTCATCTTCTCCTGGCCGGTGATGCGGCCGTCGCGCAGCACGGTGATGTAGTCGCCGATGCGGACCAGTTCCTCGAGCCGGTGCGAGATGTAGACGATCGCCACGCCGCGCGCCTTGAGGTCGGCGATCACCTTGAACAGGATCTCGACTTCCGCCGCACTCAGCGCCGAGGTCGGTTCGTCCATGATCAGGATGCGCGCATCGAGCGAAACCGCCTTGGCGATCTCGACCAGCTGCTGCTGGCCGATGCGCAAATCCTCGACCAGCATGTCGGGCCGGATGCCGGCTTGCAGCCGCTCGAGAAATTCCGCCGCGCGGCGCTCCTGTTCCCGGCTGTCGATCTTGCGGAACCGGTTGGTGATCTCGCGGGTGGCGAAAATATTCTCGGCGACCGTCAGGTTGCCGAACAGGTTCAGCTCCTGGAACACCATGCCGATGCCGCGGTTCACCGCGTCGCCGGATGAGGAGAAGGAAACCGCTTCGCCCTCCAGGAGAATGCGGCCGAGCGTCGGCTGTTCGACGCCGGCGATGATCTTCATCAGCGTCGATTTGCCGGCGCCGTTTTCGCCGACCAGCACGTTGACCGCGCCCTTGCGCACTTCGAAATTCGCGCGCTTGACCGCGACTGTGCCCGAATAGACCTTGGAGACGTCTTCCAGCTTCAGGATGATATCGTGATCGCCGGCAGCAGTCATGGCTTTGGCCCGATCTCTGCCTCCGCCGGGGTCACCAGCGGCAGGTCCTGGCCGCTGCCCATGACATAAGCGCCGACAACCCTGACGCTGCGGCCCTCCAGCGCTTCGCGCGGCAGCTTGGAGAGCACCGCCTTGTCGGCATGGATGTTGAACGCCTTGCCGAACTGGGCGAAGTCGATCTGGTTGGTAAAATCGTTGAACTGGATGAAGTCGAGGCTGTCGCGCAGCGCGGTGCCACGCATCGCCGGTCCGATCTGCACCCGTGCATCCGCCTTGCCGTCACCGTCGGCATCGACATCCATGGTTGCCGCGCGGGATTGTGTGTTCGCCGCAACAATCTTGCCTTCGAGGCGAACCGCGAAGGTCCACGGCGAATTCGCCTGCTTCTTCGGATTGCCATACTTGGCGCCGGCAGCCGCAGGATCGGCTTTCGCCAGGGCGTGAACCTCGGGAAACGATCCGGCCTTCTGCTGGAGATAGGGCACCATTTTGGCAGCCCAGATATCGCCGACCATCTTGTCCGCATTGAAGGCCGGTGCATTGCCGCCATCTTCCGCGGACGGTGTCGGCAGGATCTTGCAGGCAGTCAGGCTGATGCCAAATATCACGGCCAGGGTCGGCCAAGCGAGGGTCGGCCAGGCAACGGTCGGCCAACTCAGCTTGTTCAACATGTCGGCTTGTTCGGCATGGCGGTCAGGGCACCCGGGAAATGGAAGCAAGGGACGAGCCGGAAGCTCGTCCCTTGCGATCGATGTCACGCCGGCTCAGTTGGTCAGCGCGAAGGTTTCCAGCTTGGCGGCATTGTCGCCATTGATCAGGACGCAGTCCATCAGCTGCTTTTCCTCGGCCGGAGACTTCTTGTTCTTGATGAAGTCGTTGGCCTGCTCGACTGCCATCTGAGCCTGCGCATAGGCCGGCTGCAGGACCGTGGCCTTGATGCCGCCAGAGGCGATCGAGTCGCGCACGTCGTTCGATCCGTCGAAGCCGACGACGATGACGTCCTTGCGGCCGGCGGCGGCAAGGGCGGCATGGGCGCCCATCGCCATCGTATCGTTGCCGGAGATCACGCCCTTGATGTCCGGGTTGGCCTGGAGGATCGATTCCATCTTGGCATAGGCCTCGGTCTGGCTCCAGTTGGCCGATTGCTGCGCCACCATCTTCAGGTCCGGATAGTCGTCGATGACGTCGTGATAGCCCTTGGAGCGGATGCCGGCATTGGTGTCGGATTCCTTGCCGACCAGCTCGACGTAATTGCCTTTCTCGCCCATCAGCTTGACGAACTCCTGTGCGCCAAGCTGGGCGCCCTGGTAGTTGTTGGAGACGATCTGCGCGACGGCGACGCCGGTGGCGTTGATCTCGCGATCGATCAGGAACGACGGAACGCCCGCGTCCTTGGCCTTCTGCACGGCGGCGACCGAGGCGTCGGCGCCGGCATTGTCGAGGATGATCGCCTTGGCGCCGCGGCCGATCGCCGTGTCGATCAGCTCGGACTGCTTGTTGGCGTCGTCGTCATGGACCAGAACCAGCGTTTCATAGCCGAGTTCCTTGGCCTTGGCTTCCGCGCCGACGGCTTCCGCCTTGAAGAATGGGTTGTCGTGCGAGGGCGTGATGATGGCAATGAGATCCGCCGCATAGGCGGGTGCCGCGGTGCCCAGCGCCAGCATGCCGGCAAAAGCCGCAAATGTCATTCTGCGAGTGAGTTTCATGATTTCCTCCCATTTGAAAAAGCCTGTGCTTCCGCGGCCCAGGCTGAAATGCATTCCAGTTTGTCAGGCGGATCGCGTCCGGTGTCGCGGATCGGGTCATTTGCCGGCTCACCCGGCCGGATCATCCGGCTCGGTTCCGTCTTCAGCCTGCCCCTCCACCTGCCGCCTGCCCAATTTTCAGCCCGGCCTCGGCTGGCCAAAGCCATTCCAACAGCTAAGCCAACTGGTATAATGAGTCAACCACAAATTCAGATGATATGTATCTGATGAGCAGAAAGCGCCACCGGGGAGTCATCCCACCAAGAGCGACGCCTCGTTCCCTGCGACACGCCTGCAGTTGGCCAGGTCTGTGGACCACCACCTTAAGGGGTACGATACACGGGTGAGGGCGCAGTAATTAAGCAAGGAGTAGATACTCCTAAGCCTTATTCGGTGCTCAGCGGTACGCGCAGGCTTTGCTAGTGTCGCGTCGTGGTTGTGGAATTTCTCCCCGACCCAGCCTGCGCGCGGTTTTTCTAATGAAATCCGTTCGCGGCAAGGGTCGCGTTGCCGGTGAGGTTCAGCTATGAATTTTGTGCAGAGTTTCAGGCCGCCATCCTGCAGCCCCGCGCCAAGCTCTGCTCACCGACGGCATTCGGCTTCATTGCGTGGCATGTGCGGCAGGAGCTGCAGCGCCATGCTGTGCCTCATTTCGTTCTGCATCATGCTGCTGGGATCTGCGGCACACGGTCGGCCGAAGGCTGACGACAGACTTGCTCAGCGAGACACGATCGAACTGCACGTTTGGCAATGGACTGCCTTGCGCGACGGCGTTCTGGAAGCGTTGCAGCTCAACCATAGTTTCACCATCGACTCGACTGGCACGCTTGACCTTCCATTGATCGGGAGCATTGCCGCCGCAGGTCTGCGTGAGGAAGAGCTGGCAAAGCTGATTTCCGACCGCTTGCAAGCCAGGAGCGGCCGTCAGGAACGGGCTGACATAACCGTCAAACTGATACAAAGTTCGCCTTCGGACCTCACAGCTTCGGTGGAGGTCAAACAAGAAGCGCCCGAACCGCCGGCTGACGCAGCCAGCGACGGCTCTTCGGCCGTGGCTTCGCAACGCGCCAGTGTCGAGAACGGCCAGGCCGAGGCGCAACCGGGCGTGCGCGGTTCCCACACACCTCGGCAGCCTGCTGCGGAGCAGCAGCAAACTCTGCAAGGGGCATTGCTGAATGAGCTAGCCGCCGCTCGCATGGAAATTGCGGCAGCGCGCGCGGAAGCACTTGCGGCTCGCCAGACTGCTCGCAACGATGCCGCGCGACACAATCAGAACCTTGCGACGGCGCGTCAACGGGCTGACGCCTTGGTGCGGGAACTCGATGCGATGCGGACTGACCGCGGTACGCTGGAACAAAAGCTCTTTGCGGCGCTAAGGGAAGTCGACGCGCTCAGGAAGAGCGTGCAGCCGGCTCGCGGTGACCCGGCTCGCGCTGACCATGACGGCCGCGATTTGGCGGCGGCGCGAGCCGAACTGGCCGTGATGCAGCGCGGCGCCCGCGATGCCAGTGCGCAGGCGCGTGCGGTAGCCGACATGATGGCTGAACAAGCACAGGCGCTAAAACAGCAGCGGGGATGGGCCGAAGAGCTCACGCTCGATCTGGAAGTGGCGCAAAGCCAAGTGAAAGGCTTGAAGGCCAAAGCCACTCTCGCCGATCACGAGAAGGCCGCCATGCTTGAAGCGCGTCACTCCATGGCGGTCTCTGTGGCAGAGGCGCAGCGAGCGCTGGATGAGGAGCGGCACAAGGCTGAGCGCTTCGAACGCGAACTCACCGCGGCGCGCCAGAGCATCGACGCGCTTAAGACAAGCGCGGATCTGGCTGCGGCTGCGCGCACCGACGCCATCAGGGAACGACAGGTGGCCGAGGCGGCTTTGAAGCGAGCTGGCGACGCACTCGAACTGGAGCGCGAACGGGCAGATTCAGCTGCTCGTGATCGCGACAGCGCCCGGCGGGAACGCGACGCGGCAAGGCAGGAAGCGAGCCGCGTCTCGATGGAGCTGAGCGTGGCGTTGGAGCAGGAGCGCAACAAGGCCGTCGGCCTGGCCCGCGAGCTCAGCGCCGCTCGAAAGGCGATTGACGTTGAAAAGGCCCGGGATGAGCGTCGCAGCGAGCGTATCAACCGCGTTCCGAAAGCGCGTGCCGTCGCAGCTTCGCGTGCAGATGTGTCCGTGCGCTCGCGACCAGCCCGTCAATCGGGGTTGCGTGAAAACCACAAAGTGAAGGCCAAAAAACCATCGCGACCTGTTCTGGTGGCGACCATCGCGCTTCCCGACGCGTTGCTCCCGACGCGACCGCCGAAGCTCGGCGCTCCCTAGCGAGGCGTGATCGTGAAGGGCATTTCCGTGGGCCGAATCCATGCCGCAGGAGGAATATGGTGATGAACAAATACGTCGCAGCCGCATTGACCGTCGCGATCGCAATTTGCCCTGCCTCGGCTCTTGAGGCGGGGCTTGGCGGCAAACTTGGCGGTGTCGGGGTCGGTGCTGGCCTTAGCGCCGGCCCGAAAGGCGCCTCGGTGGCGGGCGGCTCGAGCGTCGACGGAGTAGGGGGAGCAAGCCTTGGCGGATCGCTCGGCGCGGGCAAGGGGTCGCTCGGTGCCGGACTTGGCGTCAGCGGCAACCTCGGCGGCGCAAGCGGCGGCCTGTCGACAGGTGTCGGGGTGGGCGACCGTTCGTCCGCATCGGGCACCGCTCCAGGAGGTAAGCCAGGCAACCCGGCGCTGGGCGCTGGGCAAGCCGCAAGCAGCAATGCCGGCATCACGCCAGCCACCACCAAGGCCAAGGCTGCGAGTCAATTCGCCATCCTGCCGCGCAAGCTCAGGCCTTCCGGAACTGATCGCAACACGTCGGCGCGGATCACCTATGGCTATCCGTTTATGGCGCCACTGAAAGCCAAACCCGGTATACCACCAGCTGTGGTGCGCGCCTGCCGCACGGCGATCGGGTCGGCCGCCACGCCGCTTGGCGCCGTGCTTGTTCACGCGGTAAGCGCGGGCCCGTTGCAGCAACGTCGGGGCGCGCTCACGGCGCCGATCGAGGTGCGCATACACTATGCAAGACAAGGCAGCGTCGAGGTTCGGCAGGCGCGAGTCGGCTGTCGCCTCGATGCGGCGGGTAGAGTCACCGCGGTGACATAGGACGCGCCTGTACCTTCTTCTACGAGAGGAGAAGGAAAGGCGGCTTCCGCCTTCAGGTGATGCGCTGGATGCTCGCTGCAATCTCTTCCGGCTCGAAGACCCGCTTCCAGTCCTCGCGCATCAGCACCGGCTTGCCGAACTCGATGGCCTTGTTGCAGGCGTCGGAGAACACGCCCTTGGTCTCGCCGAAGATGACGGCGCCGAGCACATTCATGTGGCCAAGCAGGAAGTCGAGCGCGGCCTGCTGGTCGACTCCGCGCGCGACGACCTCGTCGACCGCTTCCTTCATGACCACCAGCAGCGAAGCGCAGACGGTCTCCGAAAGGCCCGGCTCGAGCAGCGCCATCTGGTCGACCGTGACGCGATGCGACCGCATCACCGGTGCCCAGATGATCTTGGCGATCGCTTCGCCCTTGGCGAAATCCGCCTCCGGTCCCTGCATCAGCGCGCTGACCATATGCTGCTTGGCCTTGACGCCGCCGAAATAGTCCTTCTTGGCCGCCATGTCGGTCTCGTCGTTGAAGATAGGCGGATGGCAGGGATGGGTGACGAAATAGGTCAGGTCCGGCCGCTTCGGCAAATGACCGGCGAAAGGCGCTGCGGCGTCGAGCACGACCACCATGGTGCCGGACGCAAGCTTGCCCTCGATGCTGGCCGCGACCTTGCCGATATGGGTGTCGGGAACCGCCAGGATAACCACCTCGGCGCCGTTCAGGGCTTCATCGGCGCTGACCGCGTCGATGCCCAGCCCGGTCTTTAGCCGCTCGCGGCCGGCGTCGCTGACCTCGACATGGCGTAGGATGTAAGGAGAGCCGCGAAAATTGGTCGACAGGCGGTAACCCATTTTGCCGCCGGCACCAAACAGCGCAATCGTTGTCATCCAGCCGTGCTCCTGATCTCCAACGATGGCCCCGCCGATCGTCACCTTAGTAACTGGTATAATCACACTACCATGGATTGGCAACCCGTTTGGGACGAACGCGTTCACGAGAGCCAATTCCGTAGTCCCGCGCCGTCGGCTGCGCTAGCTGGTGGCGGCCCGGCGAGCCGTCAGTCTTGATGTTTAGGGTCCGCTGCCAACCGTTTCAGCAGTATTCGGGAGCAGGATTATCCCCGTCCGGGAAACATCGCCTTCAAGCCCTCCCGCGAAGCCCTGGCGACGCCGCGTTCGGTGATCAATCCGGTGACCAGCCGCGCCGGCGTCACGTCGAAGGCCGGGTTTGCCGCGGGCGTCGTCTCCGGCGAGATGCGGACCTGCGCAATCTCGCCACTCGCGGTCTTGCCCCAGACCAGTGAGACCTCGTCGCTGGAACGCTGTTCGATCGGGATTTCGGCCAGCCCGTCACCCACCGTCCAGTCGATGGTTGGCGACGGCAGCGCGACATAGAACGGCACGTCGTTGTCGGCGGCGGCCAGCGCCTTCAGATAGGTGCCGATCTTGTTGCAGACATCGCCGTCGGCGGTGGTGCGGTCGGTGCCGACGATGACCATGTCGATCTGGCCGCGCTGCATCAGATGGCCGCCGGCATTGTCGACGATCAGCGTATGCGGCACGCCGTGGCCGGCCATCTCCCATGCGGTCAACTGGGCGCCCTGGTTGCGCGGGCGGGTTTCATCGACATAGACATGAACGGGAATGCCGGCTTCCGTTGCCAGATAGATCGGCGCCGTGGCGGTGCCGTAGTCGACGGTGGCCAGCCAGCCGGCATTGCAATGGGTCAGGATGTTGACCGGCTCTCCCGGTTGCTTGCGTGCTGCGATTTCCCTGATGATTTCAAGCCCGTTGACGCCGATGGCGCGGTTGAGGCCGACATCCTCGTCGGCGATTTCGCCGGCGCGCCGGTAAGCCGCCTCGGCGCGCTGTCCTGATGGAAGCGGCCGCAGCAAATTGCGCATCTCATCGAGCGCCCAGCGCAGATTGATCGCGGTCGGGCGGGTTTCGTGCAAGACCTCCCAGACGCCGTCGAGTGCCGCATCCGAAGGGTCGTCGGCCATCTGCATGGCGACGCCATAGGCGGCGGTGACGCCGATCAGCGGCGCGCCGCGCACCCACATGTCGCGGATCGCCGTGGCGATGCCGGCAACGGTGTCGACTTTTTCGACGCGGAAATCATGCGGCAGCCAGCGCTGGTCGATGATCTCCACCGAACGCCCGTCGTCGCTCAGCCAGATGGTGCGGTAGTGGCGGTCGCCGACGTTCAAATCCTGTTCTCCTGTTCGATCAGTGCGGCCAATTTGTTGACCTCGTCGATGCTGTGGATCTGGCGCCGGTTGACGGCGATGTGACGGCCGAATTTCAGCGCCTTTGCCTCACATGTGGCGCGCAGATCGGCGTCGGCAATGGTCTCGAAATCGGCGTTGTGCGCGAGGCCCAGAATGCGCCTGTGCACCTCGACGCCGGCAAAGCCCAGCATGTCGGTCCACACCTGGTGCAGCATGTGGTCAAGCGCCTGTTCGGCGCCAAGCCTGTCGCCCTGATCCTCGAACAGGCTCTTCTGGTAGAGCATGCCGGTGCGCTCGGTTCGCCACAGATGCGAGAACTCGCTGCGGAACACCGACCATGTCTCGACCGTGACGTCGAGCAGATAGGCGCGCATGGTGTCGCGCTTCCCGTTCTGCTCGTGGCCACGCTGCGAGAAGAACGCCATCCAGAAATTGGCGAGCAGCATGCCGACGTCGAAGGCGATCGGGCCGTAGAAGGCGAATTCGGGATCGATCATCCGCGTTTCTGTCTCGGTGACCATGATCGAGCCGGAATGCAGGTCGCCGTGCAGCAGCGTCTCTGCATTTGCCGCAAAAATGTGCTTCAGCCGCTGCGCCTCGACCTTGAGGTCGCGGTCGGCGCGCAATTCTGCAACGATGCTGTCGAGCTGCGGGCTCGTATGCCGGTTCATCTTGGCATCGAAATACGGGTCCGAGAACACCAGGTTCTCGGTGATGTCGCAAAGCTCGACATTGTCGGCGAACAGCGCCAGATCGGCCTTGCGATCCCTGGTCGCCATATGCAGGTCGGAGCCGCGAAACAGGGTGCGGGCCATGAACAGGCCGATGTCCCTGGCGATGTTGGGCAGTTGCCGGCCCTCGATCAGCGCCCGCCGCAGGATGATGTGCGGCGACAGATATTCCATGATGATCAGCGCCTGGCCTTCGTCGAAGTGATGGATTGCCGGCACCGAGCCGGGTGCTCTCGCGTCTTGCCGCGTCAGCGCGTGATATTCGAAGAAGGAGCGTTTTAGCGGCAGCGGCCAGCTGTCGCCGACCAGGCGGACATAGGGCAGGGCCTGCTTGACGACGGCCGCACCCTGCGCACCCTCGACGATGAACACCAGGTTCAGATTGCCGTCGCCGACCTCGCGAACCTTCCAGCGGCTCGTGTCCTTGCCGATATGCGAGCACAGCGCCGCGTTGGCGCCGAGGCGTGCCGCCATTGTTTCGACCGACAGTGCTTCGAACGGCAATTTCCCAGTCATCCTCACCTCCCGTTTACGTGCTCTCATCTTAGTGGAGCCATCACGGTTGGTCCAAGCTAGGAAGCCCTCTGGCAATTGTCAATCGTGTTGACAATTGCCGGAACAGCCCATAGCGTCGTCGCCAGGGAGGAACGAATGGGCAATGATGCCGTGTTCCGCGTCGACGGCCTGAGGAAATCCTTCGGCCCTATCGAGGTGCTTGGCGGCGTCTCGCTCGATTTGCATGCCGGTGAAGTGACCGTGCTGATGGGCGCCAACGGCGCCGGCAAATCCACCCTGGTCAAGATCATCAGCGGCGTTTATGAGCGCGGCAGCGGCACGATGAGCCTCGCCGACCAAAACTTCGCGCCGAAAACGCCGGCGGAGGCGATCCGCGCCGGCGTCGTCACCGTTCATCAGAACATCAATGACGGTGTTGTCGCCGACCTCGACGTCGCCACCAATTTGACGCTCGACAGGCTGAGCGGCAGCGGCGCGCCGACCCTGTTCAATCCGGGCCGGGTGCGCCGCGAGGCAAAGGCGGTTGCCGACCGCATGGGGCTGGCGATCGACCTGAAAGCCCGGATCAGCGATCTGTCGCTGGCCGATCGCCAGATGGTGGCGATTGCCCGCGCCATGGCGCATCAGCCGAAGGTGCTGATCCTCGACGAGCCGACCTCGTCCTTGTCCAGCGCCGAGGCAGATCGGCTTTTCGCGCTGCTCGACAGGCTGCGCGAGCACGGCGTCGCCATCCTCTACATCTCGCACCGCATGTCCGATATCAGGCGGCTTGCCGACCGGATCGTCTCGATGCGCGACGGCGTCGTCTCAGGCGTCTTCGACCGCAAGCCGCTCGATTATGAAGGCGCGGTCAACGCCATGCTCGGCCGCAAGATCCAGCTCGACCGGATCGTCGCCAGGAATTCGGCCAGGCCTGTCCTGACAATCGACGGGTTGCGGATTGCCGAAGGTTCCAGGCCGATCTCGCTGACGCTCGGCGACGGCGAGGTCGTTGCCATCACCGGCCTCGTCGGCGTCGGCAAGACAGCGCTCGCCGAGACGCTGTTTGGCGTCCGCAAGCCGCTGTCCGGCACCATGGTGCTGAACGGCAAAGCCTATGCACCGGGGTCGACAGGCGAGGCGATCGCCGCCGGCGTCTTTCTCGTCGCCAAGGACCGGGGCGAAAACGGGATCGTCGGCGACTTCAACATCCAGGAAAATATCAGCCTGCCGTTCCACAAGCGAATGTCGCGCCTCGGCGGCGTCCTCAAGCGTCGCACCGAGCGCGCCACCGCCCGCCGGCAGATCCAGGAACTGGGCATCGTCTGCCGCTCGGAGAAGGACGAAATGTCGGCGCTTTCCGGCGGCAACCAGCAGAAGGTGATGGTCGCCCGCTGGATGTCGCAGGCGGCAAAACTGTTCATCCTGGACGAGCCGTTTCAGGGCGTCGACATTTCCGCCAGGCGCGATATCGCGGCCAAGCTGCGGGCGAGCGCGAACGGCCGTGCGACGCTGCTGTTCGTCACCGAACTCGACGAGGCGCTGGAGACCGCCGACCGCATCCTGGTGATGTCGGAGCAGACGATCGTTGGCGAACATCGCAATGCCGGCATCGATCTTGAGCGTCTGCTGGCCGAAGTGGCGGGCGGGCCGCTGCACAGCGCAGCGTGAGGCGGGCAGATAATGGGACGTGGAATGGAGAGGGCATGAGTTCGGGTTGGGCAAGGATGGCAGCCGCGCGCGACCATGCCATTCGCTATGGCTTCATCGCTCTGCTGTTCGGGTTGATCGCCTATTTCGCCGTCGCCGCCGATGGCTTCGTCTCGCCGCAGAGCGCCGTCTTCATCTTTCAGTCCGTCGCCATCACCGGCGTGCTGGCGCTCGGCGTCACCGCCACCCTGGTCGTCGGCGGCTTCGACCTGTCGATCGGCTCGGTCGCTACCAGCGCCATGATGGCAGCCGCCTATGTCATGGTGGTGCTGGAGCAGAACGCCATCGTTGCGGTCGTCGCCTGTCTCCTGATCGGCGTCGTCGTCGGCCTCATCAATGGCTGGCTGATCGTCTATATGCGCGTGCCGGATCTGCTGGCGACGCTCGGCATGATGTTCCTGCTCGTCGGCTTGCAGCGCATCCCGACCGAGGGCCGCTCGATCGCCACCGGCATGACGATGCCCGACGGCTCGGTCGCCAACGGCACGTTCGGCCGCGCCTTCCTGGCGCTCGGCCGCCACCGCTTCGATTTCTTCATCCCCAACCTCATCCCGGTTTCGGTCGTCGTCCTGCTCGTGCTTGCGGTGCTGATCTGGTTCTTTCTCGAATACACCCGTTTCGGCCGCATGATGTATGCGGTCGGCAGCAACCAACGGGCTGCCGAGCTCGCCGGCGCGCCTGTCAAGGCATACAAGATCTGGGCCTACGTTATTTCGGGGGTTTTTGCCTCGATCGGCGGCATTTTGCTCGCTGCCCGGCTTGGACGTGGCGATATCGCCTCGGGTAATAATCTCCTGCTCGACGCAGTGGCTGCGGCGCTCATCGGCTACGCGGTCCTTGGCGCCGCCAAGCCGAACGCCTTCGGCACGGCTGTCGGCGCGGTGTTTGTCGGCGTGCTGCTGCAGGGCCTGACGATGATGAACGCGCCCTATTACACGCAGGATTTCATCAAGGGCGTGGTTCTCGTGGTTGCCCTGGTCTTCACCTTCGCCCTTTCCGGCAGGGGCAACAGGTAGGATTTCGACGGATAGGATTTTCGACCGGCTGAAATTTGAATTCAACAAGTGGAGGAAACACCATGAAGATCACAAGAAGACTTTTGGCGAAAGCAGCACTCGGGCTTGCCGGTGCTGCGCTGCTGATGCAGGTCCCGGCAATGGCGCAGGACAGGCCGGCGCCGTTCGACAAGCCCGGCGCGGTCAAGATCGCGCTGGTCCGCTATCTCTCGACCGGCGACTTCTTCCAGGCCTATCTGTCCGGCGTCGAAGCGCAGGCCAAGGCGCTTGGCGTTGATCTGCGCGTCCTCGACAGCCGCCAGGACGCCGCCCTTCAGGCGGACATGGTCGACCAGGCCATCGCGCTTGGCGTCCAGGGCATCATCATCCAGCATGGCTTGACGGAATCGATGAAGGACGCCGCCCAGCGCGCGGTCGACGCCGGCATCAAGGTCGTCGCCTTCGATGTCAATGTCGGAAACCCCAAGATACCGCAGATCGAGCAGTCCGACCGCGACCTTGCACGCCTCGCGCTCGAGCAGGCAATCAAGGACAATGGCGAGAGCTGGAAGGCCGGCTACGTCTATGTCGCCGGCATTGCGCCGCTCGACCGCCGCAACGAGACCTGGGTCGAGTTCAAGAAGAAATATCCGGGCATCAACGAGGCGGCGATGTTCGGCACGCTCGACAATCCGATCGCCAATTCCGTCGCCAACCAGGCCCGTTCGGTGCTGTCGGCCAATCCCGACATCAAGGTGATGTTCGCGCCCTATGACGAATTCGCCAAGGGCGTGAAGATCGCCGTCGACGAGGCCGGCCTGTCGCAGGACATCAAGATCTATTCGGCCGACATCTCGACCTCCGACATCGCCGCGATGCGCGAGCCCGACAGCGCCTGGGCGGCAACCGCTGCCACCAACCCGGCCGTCGTCGGCCAGGTTTCGGTGCGCGCGCTGGCTCAGCTTTTGGCCGGCGAAGACCCCGGCCAAAACGTCATCGTGCCGCCGACGCTGATCACCCAGAAGGACCTGATCGACAAGGACATCAAGAACATGGAAGACCTCTCGGCCAAGCTGCCGCAGTTCGCCCATGCCGATGTCGCGATGCCGGCCTGGATGCCGAACCCCAACGCGAAATAGCGTTCCGCAGGCGTAAGGGACGAGCGGCTTTCGGGCCGCTCTTTTCCAGGTCTGAATGCCTGCTTCGTCGGCGTGAGCCGATATCTAGCCACGGGCGCGGCATTCTGCCTTCAAACCGCGTATGAACTCGGCGGGTTCGACGTTCACCGGCTTGCCGCTGGTCATGCCGTCGGCATAGGCTCGTTTCAAATGTTCCAACTCCAATGCGCGCAATTCCTCGCGCTGTTCCCACAGGCGCAGGGCGTCGCGGACAATCTCGCTGTTAGAGGCATATCCCCCGCCTTCGACAGCGCTTTGCAGGCGGGCAGCCTGCTGCGGGGTGAGGGATATGGTAAGGGTGCGCATGGGTTGGGTTTTCATGCTTAGCCTGCAGTCCAATAGTCCCGCGGTGAGGATGGCAAGTTTCCAGCCCGCAGCGCAAAAAATCCTAAGTTGCGTGCCCGCCTCGGCTACTCATTGAACAGATCGGAATGGGACCCGGTGCGAGCAAGCTGTAGCTCATCGCCGGCGACACGATAGATCAAGAGCCAGTCCGGTTCGATGTGAGCGTCACGATAGCCTTTCCAGTCGCCCTTCAGTGGATGATCCTTATAACTCGCTGGGAGTTCATCGCCGGCGAGCAGGAGGCCCAACAGCTCGCGCAGCTTGCCAAGATCTTTGCCACGCTTCTCGGCACGTTTCACATCACGGCGGAATTGTCCGGATCGAACAGGCGCCAGCACATCAGATTTCCAAGTCCTTGAACAACTCGTCGGCCGAGGCGAAACGCTTGCCCTTGCCCTGCTCCAATTCGGACATGGCCTTTCGAGTGGTTGCGTTCGGCACCTTCACCGGAAAGGGGAACTCCTTGTCGGCGGCGACGCGGACCAGCAGCAGGCGAATGGCGTCGGAAACGGACAATCCCATTACCGCCAAGGCTTCCGTCGCCTGTGCCTTTGTCGCCGCATCGATCCGAGCGCGGACCACAGTTTCCGTTGCCATATTACTGCTCCTTGAAGAGAGCTACAATGTAGCTACGAAAGGCCGAATTCGCAAGCCGTCCGGTCCAGTTCGTACCGTTCGAAAATGTGCGGCGTTTGAGCGACATGCATTACCGCAGCGCCGCCGCGATGTTGCCGCCGTCCACCGTCGTCACATTGGCGGTGGTGCGCTCTGCCAGCGCCTGATGCAGGAAGGCCTGGGCGACGTCTTCGGCCGTCACTTCCTGCCCGAGCAGATTGCCCGCCATATATTCCTTTTCCGAGACCCCGCGGGCGCTCGAACGGCTGGCGATCATCGCGTCGGTCAACAGCCCGGAACGGATGCGGTCGGCGTTGACGGCATTGGAGCGGATGCCGTGGGCGCCGTAGTCGACAGCATATTGCCTGGACAGGAAAAGCGTCGCCGCCTTTGGCATGCCATAGGCGCCGAACTTCGGACCCGGATTGATCGCCTGCTTGGAGGTGTTGAACAAAAGCACGCCGCCGGTGCCCTGCTCGAGCATGATGCGCACTGCGTTCTGCGCCGCCGACTGGTGGGCGAAGAAATTGAGTTCGAAGCTCTTGCGCAAAGTGGCGTCGTCGAGTTCGCCGATCCTGCCTTCCCAAGCCGCACCGGCATTCGAGACGAGGATGTCGAGGCCACCGTAGACGGCAATGGCCTTGTCGAAGGCAGCGCGCATCTGCGCCGGGTCGGTGATGTCGGCGCCGACGCCGATCGAACCGTTGCCAGCTTTTTTTGCCGCCTCCGTCGCCCTCGCCGCGTCGAGATCGACGACGACCGCATGAGCGCCATTGTCGGCGAACAGCTTTGCCGTGGCGGCACCGATCGCGCCGGCACCGCCGGTGACCAGCACAATTTGGCCGGTCAGCGGCTTCGGCTTGTTGGCGGCGAGCTTGGCCTGTTCCAGCGACCAGTATTCGAGCGGAAAAAGGTCGGCCTTGGACAGTGGATGGAAATCGCCGATTGCTTCGGCGCCGCGCACCGCCTCGATCCACATTTCACCGACGTCGGATGCAATCTTCGCATCCTTCAGCGTGCGGCCATGGCCGAACATGCCGAGCCCCGGCACCAGCGTCAGGCGCGGCATCTGGTCGAGCATAGTGCGCTTCACATCGTCGAGCGCGTCGTTGGTCTCGAAGTAGGCGCGATAGTCCCTCGCGAATTTTTCGACATGCTGGCGAATGACGGATTTGTAGTCGCCGATCTTGTCCGCGTCGGGCGCCGGCAACGCCATCGGTCCGGTCTTGATGCGAATCGACAGGTCGGGCGTCGACACACCGCGCCCGGCATAGTCGGCAATGTCAGCCGAATTGATGAAATCGACGATCGCGTCCGAGGTGCGGAAATCGCTGATCATACGGTCGAAGCGGCCTTCGCCGCGCGCCACCGCCACCGCGCCGCGCAGCATCGGCGCAATCTCCGCAGGCTTCGCCAGCCTGGCCGGCAAGGCGGTTTTTTCGCTGCGCGGCTTGCCGTGACTGGCGATGAAATCCTCGGCGAGGTTCACATAATGGATCATCCGGTCGTAAGCCTGCTTGGCATCGTCGCCGAAGGTGAAAATGCCATGCTTGTCGAGGATTAGGCCTTCGACCGTCGGGTCGGCGTCAAAGACATCGGCAGCCGCCTTCGCCAGGTCGAAGCCCGGCATGATGTAGGGCACGAACCCCATCTTGTTGCCGAAGACCTTCTTGCTCAGCGCCTCGCTATCGTCCTGGTCGACAATGGCGAGGATGGCGGTCGAGTGCGTATGGTCGACGAATTTATGCGGCAGGAAGGCGTGCAGCAGTGTCTCGACTGAAGGGTTGGGCGAAGACGGATCGATCAGGTTCACCCGCTGCAGCGCCACCATGTCTTCGTCGGAGAGTTTTTTGAGCGACCGCGCCTTGAGCAGCGCGCCGAGCTTGACCGCCGGCAGGCCCTGCGGCTCGATGATGCCCATGTCCCAGCCGCTGCCCTTGACGCAGAGCACGTCCCATTCGTCGCCGACGAGATCGATGGCCTTTGTCTTGCACGATGTGTTGCCGCCGCCATGCAGGACAAGCCGCGGTTCGCCGCCCAGAAGCCTGGTCGTGTAGACGCGCAGCGCCAGGTCGCGGGCCACACCCTTTGTTGCATAGTCGGCAACCAGCTTCTCCGCGTCGCCGTCATTCCACAGGTTCTTCATGTTCGCTTCGTCCGGTTGTTTTGTTGTGAAACAGGAATGCCGCGACGCCTTGATGACAATGCGTCCGCGGCTTGTGTTCTCTAGGCGACCTTTTCTACTGCCGGTCCGGCATGGTCGAGCAGCCGTCGCGCCATCCGGGCGCCGACCACCAGATGCGTGCATAGCCCACCCGCGATCGCCGCCACCAGCGGTCCGAACTTGCTGTCCTCCTGCACCACCACGAGGCGCTTCTCGATCTTGCGCAGCGATGACAGCTCCGCCGAAATGATCCGCCTGTTGTAGCTGCAGTCGAGCGCCTTGCCTTGCGCATCGATGATCTGACCGGCGATGACGCCGGCAGCCCCGGCACGACGCAGCACCTCCATTTCGCTGGCAGTCAGCGCGCCGCATTTGACGACATGGCTGTCGGCGTCGACGGTGCCGACTGAGTAAAGCGCCAGATTGCACGCACTGATGCCCGACAACTGCTCGCGGATCACCGGCTCGTCGCGCAGGCCGCGCGCCAGTTCCTCTGTCGTCAGCACCAGCGGCGCATAGAAATTGAGTCCCTTGGCATTGAGCCGGCGGGCGATTTCCATGGTGCATTGGTCGGGGCGGTAGGAATAGGGGGCTCCCAGATTGCCGCAGAGCTGCACCACCGTGACATCCTGCAGATCGGCATAGGACATGATGTCGGCGATCGTATAGATGGTCCTTCCCCAGGCGACGCCGATGCGATCGCCCTTCTTGATCAGCTCGAGAAAGACGCTGGCCGCCAGCACCGCGATGTCGGTCGACGGATCGGCGACATGGCCGTTTTCCGGCGCTATCCAGACGGCATCGAGCTTCAATGCGTCTTCGAGTTTGCGCGCCATGACGTCGTCGGTGAAAAGCTGGGTCGAGGTCGAGATGTTGACGATGCCGGTCTCGCGCGCTTTGCGCAGATACATGGCGACCGAGGCTCGGGAAATCTTGAGCTGGCTGGCGACCTGGTCCTGGCGCAAGCCGTGGGCATAGTAGAGCCAGGCGGCCTTATGGATAAGCTGTTCTGCCGGTCGGATCGCCATGCCATCTCCTTGCTGACATTATTCACGGCTGTCGACAAAAGTCAAACTGGGCAAAGGCAAGGATGCCTTTCGCCCGCTGAATCTACATCATACCTTGTGCCAAATGCGCTCTATCGTGGCATGGTGACGGGCCGGAAGCCTGTGGGTAGAAGGTTTCGATCAGACATTAGCGGAGGACGGGATGGGCAATCCCTACGAACAGGATCTCGGCAGGAATCCAGCCAACCACCAGCCGCTGACGCCGCTCAGCTATCTGGAGCGGGCGGCAAGGACCTTTCCCGACCATGTCGCCATCATCCATGGTCGCCAGCGCACGACCTATCGCGATTTCTGGCGGCGGTCGCTAAAACTTGCCTCGGCGCTGCAGAGGCGCGGCATCGGCAAGGGCGACACCGTAACCGTCATGCTGTCCAACACCCCGCCGATGCTGGAAGCGCATTTCGGGGTGCCGATGACCAAGGCGGTGCTGCATTCGCTCAACACCCGTCTCGATGCCGGCGTCATCGCCTTCCAGCTCGACCATGCCGAAACCAAGGTGCTGGTCGTCGATCGCGAGTTTGCAAATGTCGTCAGCGAGGCGCTGGCGCTGGCCAGGGTAAAACCGCTGGTCATCGACTATGACGATCCCGAATACGCCACTGATGCCCCTTATCCCAAGGGCGAGCGGATCGGCTCGCTCGACTACGAGACCTTCGTCGCGAGCGGCGACGAGGATTTCGCCTGGTCGATGCCGGACGATGAATGGGATGCGATCTCGCTCAACTACACCTCCGGCACGACAGGCAATCCCAAGGGCGTCGTCTATCACCATCGCGGTGCAGCGCTGATGGCCTATGCCAACACCATCCATGCTGGCATGGGCAAGCATGCGGTCTATCTGTGGACGCTGCCGATGTTCCACTGCAACGGCTGGTGCTTTCCGTGGACGCTGGCCGTGCAGGCCGGCACCCATGTCTGCCTGCGCTGGGTGCGGCCGAAGCCGATCTACGACGCCATCGCCGACCACGGCGTCACCCATTTGTGCGGTGCGCCGGTGGTGATGTCGGTGCTGATCAACGCCAGCGACGAGGACAAGCGGCAATTTCCGCAGACGGTCACCTTCAACACCGCCGCGGCACCGCCGCCGGAAGCGGTGCTGTCGGGCATGGCCGATGCGGGTTTTGCCGTCACCCACCTCTATGGCCTGACCGAGACCTATGGCCCGGCGGTCGTCAACGAATGGCAGGGCGAGTGGGATGGGCTGGAGAAGGGACAGAAGGCGGCGAGGAAGGCCAGGCAAGGTGTGCGCTATGCCGCGCTCGAGGATCTGACGGTGATGGACCCCGAGACGATGGAGGAGACGCCGGCCGACGGCGAGACGATCGGCGAGGTCATGTTCCGCGGCAACATCGTCATGAAGGGCTATCTGAAGAACCGCAAGGCGAGCGACGAGGCCTTCGCCGGCGGCTGGTTCCACTCGGGCGACCTCGGCGTCATGCATCCCGACGGCTACATCCAGCTCAAGGACCGCTCCAAGGACATCATCATTTCCGGCGGCGAGAACATCTCCTCGATCGAAGTCGAGGAGGCGCTCTACAAGCATACCGCCGTCGCCTCCTGCGGCGTCGTCGCGAGGCCCGACGACAAATGGGGCGAGGTGCCGATCGCCTATGTCGAGCTGAAGCCGGGCAGGACGGCGACCGAGGCCGAGATCATCGATCACTGCCGCGCGCTGCTCGCCCGCTTCAAAATGCCGAAAGCGGTGATCTTCGCCGAAATCCCGAAGACCTCGACCGGCAAGATCCAGAAGTTCCGGCTCAGGGAGATGGCCAAGGGGTAGGTGGATCAGGACCGTCGGCGTCACGACGGTGCAGAGCGTTTGATGGCAGCGGGACAGCCCCCCTCTGTCCTGCCGGACATCTCCCCCACTTGGGGGGAGATTGGCTGTCATCGCCGCTTTCGCCAACTTTCAACATTGCAGGACTAGCTGGGCGCTAAAACCGCCAATCTCCCCCCTCGTGGGGGAGATGTCCGGCAGGACAGAGGGGGGCGCGAAGGATCACGACAGATCAGAATTTAGCCTGAGCCGCCGCTCATGCCGGGAACCGGCAATTGGGCCCGTTCAGTATTGCGAACAATTTTTTTTATCGAAGATGCGAGAGCACGTTGAGCAGCTTGCCGGTCGGGTCGGCAATGAAGAAGCGTCTTACCCCCACGGTTCGTCGGTCAAATCATAGACCACTCTGCAACCGATCTCGTTCGCGCGCAGATAAACCGCGTCGACATTGTCGACCTCGATCGACAGATCAGCCACCGGGGTGCCTGAGCCGCACTCAACAACGTGCCTTGCAGCAGCTGGATCGGCTGAACGGAGCAAAAAGATCGCTCTGTGTCGGATCGAGCGCCTCGCGATCGTCCTCGATAAAGAACCGACTCGACGAAAGAAGATCTAGCAGGAGGAGCATTCTAATGGAGAACGCGGAGCCGAGCCCCAGGGCTACACGGCGCGAATGGATGGGGCTCTCGGTTATCGCGCTGCCTTGCCTGCTCTATTCCATGGACCTGACGGTCTTGAATTTGGCTGTGCCGCGGTTGAGCGCAGACTTGAGGCCTTCGAGTTCGCAACTTCTGTGGATCGTGGACATTTATGGCTTTCTGCTTGCCGGATGCCTGATCACGATGGGCACGCTGGGCGACCGCATCGGCCGCCGCAGACTGCTTTTGATCGGCGCGGTAACATTTGCAATCGCTTCGGTCTTCGCGGCGTTCTCCACAGGCGCCGAAATGTTGATTGTTTCGCGTGCGCTGCTCGGGATTGCCGCGGCCACGCTTGCGCCGTCCACCCTCTCGTTGATCCGCAACATGTTCCTCGACCCGAGGGAGCGCACGGTTGCCATCGGAGTCTGGATCGCCAGCTTCTCAGCGGGCGCTGCCATCGGCCCGTTGGTCGGGGGCATCCTGCTGAGCTATTTCTGGTGGGGTTCCGTGTTCCTCGTGGCCGTACCGGTCATGGTCGCGTTGCTGGTGTTCGGTCCAATGGTCCTGCCCGAATATCGCGATCCCGAAGCGGGTCGGCTCGACATCTTGAGCGCCGCGCTGTCACTTGTCGCGGTGCTTTCGGTGATTTACGGCATCAAGGAAATCGCCGAACATGGATTCGGCCTGGAGCCGGCCTTCGCCATTGTCTTCGGCGCGGCTGTCGGCGCGGTTTTCGTCTTGCGTCAACCACGGCTGAAAAATCCCTTGGTCGATCTGCGGCTCTTTCGCTCGCGCGCCTTCAGCGCTTCATTGGCGGTCAACGTTCTCGGCTTCTTCGTCGCGTTCGGCTCGTTTCTCTTCATCGCGCAATATCTGCAGCTGGTGCTCGGGATGGGACCCTTTGTAGCGGGCCTGTGGACGGTGCCTTCCGCCATCGCTTTCATCGCCGGTTCGATGCTGACGCCGATCGCGGTCGGTAAGGCTCGCCCGGGCTATGTGATGGCTGCCGGCCTTGCGCTCGCGGCAGTGGGATTCCTTATTCTCACCCGCAGTGGCGGCCGAGCCGATCTCGCGGTGATCGTCACAGGCTACAGCGTCTTCTCCCTGGGCCTTGCACCGGTGTTCACTTTGGCCACCGACCTCATCGTGGGCACCGTTGAACCCGGGCAAGCCGGTGCGGCCTCGGGCCTCGCGGAAACCAGCAGTGAGTTGGGCGGCGCGCTCGGCATCGCGATCCTTGGCAGCATCGTCACCGCCATCTATCGCAGCGGCGTGACCGGGATGGTCGCGGATGGGGTGTCCGCACAAGAAATCAGAGTTGCCAAGGACACGCTTGGAGGCGCCGTCGCAGTTGCAATCGCCTTACCGGAGACGCTCGGTTCCGATCTACTCGGCAAAGCGCGGGAGGCGTTCACTCAGGCGTTCCAGATGACGGCCGGTATCTGCGAGTTGGTGGCGCTGGCTGCGGCCATCCTTGCGGGGGTCCTGTTGCAAAAAGTACGGGGACAGGTCTGAGGCTGGGCAGCAGCCAGCAAAAGCTGCGACACCAACCGACCCCTGAGGGATAAGCACGACACGGAACATGAGGAGGAGACACATGCCGATTTTCGGACTATCGCCTGGAGGTCAAGACGAGACCCTTTCTCGGCCATGGGCGCGAAAGGCCGCCGCGGTCGGCAAAGCCGGGTCGATCGTCGCCCTGACTGGGGTCATACTGCCGCTTCTCATGATCGGCGGGATGAAATTCACGGCAGTTGAGATCGAGGCGTTGAGGCCGCTGATCGGCGGCACGCCTTGGCTCGCCTGGATGTATCCGGTATTTGGTGAAGCCGGTGCCTCTTATGCGCTGGTGTCGTCGAGATCGCGACCGGGCTTCTCCTGATTGCCTGCCCTTGGTCGGCGCGGGCCGGTGTCGCCGGCGGGGCTTGGCCGCCCTGATTTTCCTGGTCACCTGTTCGATCATGGTTGCCCTGCCGATCTGGGAGCCAACGCTGGGCTTTCCCGCGCTCGGTCCCGCCGGCCAGTTCCTGATCAAGGAGATTGCGCTGCTCGGCATCGCGCTTGTCATACTGGGCGAAAGCCTGAACAGATTAAACAAATCGGCTACCTAAGCGGATCCAAGTCGAAGCGAGTGGCAGAACCACGTCATCCCGCCTATCCGCGCCAAAGGCGGGGCTCCACCTGCTGCGAACTTGTGGGACGGGCATAAGTTCGGTGCCTGCGCGCCATCTGACTCACCTTCGACTATATCGAAAACGCCCCGCTCGCCACCACGATGCCACGTCCACACACGCTCACCGAGCCGGCATCGACATCGACCTCGATGATGCTGGTACGTCCGAGCGCCGTGCCTTGTTCGACCTTGATTACGCCGCGCTGCGCAACACCGTGTGCAACCAGATGTGCGGCGAGCGGACCAGCCGCCGTACCGGTCGCCGGATCCTCGGCAATGCCGACGGTCGGGTTGAAAAAACGTGCATACGCTGTGGTTCCCCGCTGTAGCGGATCAAGTGAGAAGACGTAGCAGCCTTCCCCGCCGACCTCGTTGAGCAGGTCGAAAAGCTGTTTGGCGTCAGGCGAAATCCGGTCGACGGCTTGGCGATCGCGGATTGGCACCAGGAGATGGGCAGCGCCGGTCGAGACCACCTGGCAAGGCACGACGTCCGTTATTTCTTCAGTATTTAGGCCAAGCGCCGCGGCAAGAGCGCCAGGATTGAGATCTGCCCGCCGGCCACTGGGGCTTCCTGTTGAATAATGATCTTTTCGAGTTTTCCCTGGCTTTGCCAGATGGCCAATGGATATACCAAGTCGCCGATCTGTTGGTGAAACCATGTCGGGCCATCGCCCAACTCGAGCCGCCCCGCTGCAGCGAGCCACCACCAGGCCCCTAAGGTGTTGTGGCCGCCTGCGCCGAAAACCTCCACGCCTTTCGGCGTGAATGAGCGCAATTTCCAATCGGCGTCCGCCCGGGTCGCCGGTAGGACAAAAGTGGTCTCGGACTGGTTGAACTCACGGGCAATGTTCTGCATCAGCTCGAGCGCCAACTCGGCATCGCAATCGACCACCGCAAGGGAATTGCCGGCCAGCGGCTCTACCGCGAAGACATCGACGAAATGAAATGGAATTGTTCTGCTCATGGTTTTTCCTCCGAGAACCGCAATTGGGCCCGTTCAGTTTGCAGAACAATCTCTACCGAAGATGCGAGAGCACGTTGACCAGCTTGCCGGTCGGGTCGGCAATGAAGAAGCGTCTTACGCCCCACGGTTCGTCGGTCAAATCATAGACCACTCTGCAACCGATCTCGTTTGCGCGAAGATAAACCGCGTCGACATTGTCGACCTCGATCGACAGATCTGGCACCGGGGTGCCTGAGCCGCCCTCGCTGGCGATGCTGATCTGGGGGAAAGTGGTTTCGCTGGAGGCCAGCGTGACGAGCCAGCCGTGATCCATGACGGCATCGAGCCCGAACAAGTCGGTATAGAACTTCCGAACATCCGGAATGCTGTCTGTTGCGATATTCGAGACGATGCGCAGCACGGTCATTCCATGTCTCCTTCACAGCTTGGCGTATCTCCATAGCTTCGATGATAACGCATTGCTGCGCTGCGGGGACCGGCAGCAGGCTTCGTTAACGATGTTCACGCCCAGGTTGTATCAACGGATGTCACCGGTCCTCCAGAAAGGTAACATCACCTGTTGACAGGCGGGCGATTTCGAATTACGAGTGACGAAATTCAAAATTCGTCACTCGTAATGAGCTAATGATACATGATGCATGACAACCTCGACACGACGGCTGACCTGGTCCGGCAGGAGAATGTCGCGCGCGTCCTCGATTGCGCAGAGCGACTGTTCCGCCACTACGGCTACGGCAAGACCAATGTCGCCGACATAGCCCGTGAACTCGGCATGTCGACGGCCAACATCTACCGTTTCTTCGCCTCCAAGGTCGAAATCCACCAGGCCGTTTGCGGCCGCATGCTCGCTACCTGCTATCAACTGACCTACGACGCCTGCCATAGTTCCGGAACGGCCAGCGAAAGGCTGCGCCGCTACGTGCAAACGCATTATCAGTGGACCCGCGACACCATGCTCGACCAGGAGAAGGTGCACGAAATGGTCGTCGTCGCCATCGAGCGCGATTGGCATGTCATCGAGAAGCATATCGACAGGATCCGCGGCTTGGTCGAGGAGGTGATCCGCGAGGGAATTGCCGCCGGCGAGTTTGCCGACCAGGACGCGGAAGTCGCTTCGCGGTGTTTCGGCGCCGCTATCATCACCCTTTGTCACCCTCAGATGGTCGCCCAGTGCCTTGCCAAGAACAACCGGGCGATGCCGGACGAGCTTATCGAGTTTGCCCTCAGGGCTTTGAAGAAATGACCGGCGGCGTCCGCCGGGCGTCGACAATCCATCTCCATTTCGGGAGTACGCAAGTGTCTTTGTCCAAATCCATCATGAACAGGCTGCCGGCCATTGGTCCGGCTCTGGTCGTCGTCGCTGCACTTGGGCTCGCCGGTTGCTCGCAAGAAAAAGTGGAAGTCAAGGACATCGTCCGGCCGGTCAAGGTCGTCGAGATCGCCAAGGCGAACGATACCCGTGAGCTCTCCTACTCCGGATCGGTGCGCGCCCGCACCGAGATGAATCTCGGGTTCCGCATCAACGGCAAGATCACCGAGCGCCTGGTCGACATCGGCCAGCGCGTCAAGCCGGGCGACGTTCTGGCCCGCATCGATCCCGCCGACTACGACCTTTCGGTCAAGAGCGCCGAGGCCAGCCTCGAGGCCGCCGAGCGGCAGGTCGAGACGACGGGCCTTGCCCGCCGTCGTGCCGAACAGCTGTTTGCCAAGAAGTTCGCCTCGAAATCGCAGCTCGAACAGGCGACGCTCAGCCATGATCAGGCGGTCGCCACCCGCAATTCCGCCCGCTCAGCGCTTGACCAGGCGAAGAACCAGGTCCGCTACACCGACCTCAAGGCGGACAGGAGCGGCATCGTCACCTCAGTCACCGCCGATGTCGGTCAGGTGGTCGGCTCAGGCACGCCGGTTGTGACCGTTGCCGTCGACGGCGAAAAGGAAGTGCTGATCGCCGTGCCCGAAACCGATATCGCCCAGTTCAAGCCGGGCAAGGACGTCAAGGCAAGCTTCTGGGCCGACGAAGCGCTGACGCTCGACGGCAAGGTCCGTGAAGTCGCCGGCAGCGCCGATCAGCAGTCGCGTACCTTTGCCGTTCGCGTCAGCCTGCCCAACGATCCGCGCGTGCTTCTCGGCATGACCGCGAATATCGAGGCTTCGGCCGCCAACAACAGCCTGCAAAGCGTATCGATCCCGTTGAGCGCGCTGGCGCAAAAGCACGGCCAGCAGATCGTCTGGACCGTGGACCGCAGCGGCGAGACCGTCCATGCGCGTCCGATCAAGGTCGCCGAGTTCACCGCCGACGGCGTGCATGTTGCCGAAGGGTTAAAACCCGGCGATGTCGTCGTTGCGGCGGGCACGCAATTCATGACCGAAAATCTGAAGGTCAAGCTGGCCGGCGATGCGGTGCAGCAGTCCGCATCGGCGGACGATGATGGCGGGGCCATGAAGCGCGTGCGCTGACGGCCAGGCATAAAACGGCTTTTCCTCGCATCGGCGCAAGCCGCGAGGTCAAGCGATTCACGGTTTCCGGGCGGCAGGTGCCTGATTGTCGAGACGTCAGGTCGATGTACCCCCCCGACATCGGTCCTGGCGCCCCACCGCGATGAGTGTCTCTCCGCTCGGGAAGCCTCGCCGCCCGGAAGCCAGCATTAGAAGCTCCGTGGGCATGCCATGTGCGTGCGCTGACGATCAGACAGATGGACTGGCGCTATGACCACCGACACCACCGACACCCAGGAAAAAAGGCCCTTCAATCTTTCGCGCTGGGCGATCGGGCACCCGAGCATTGCGCGGTTCCTGTTCGGCCTGATCATCGTTGCCGGCGCGCTCGGCCTGATGCGCATGGGCCAGAAGGAAGACCCGGATTTCACCTTCCGCGTCATGGTTGTCCAGGCGGTCTGGCCCGGTGCCTCGATCCAGGAGATGGAGGACCAGGTCGTCAACAAGATCGAGCGCAAGCTGCAGGAAACGCCGCATCTCGATTTCGTCCGCTCCTACACGCGCGCCGGCAGCGCCATCATCACCCTGCAGGTGGAAGGCGACACCAATCCGACTGAGGTCGCGGATGCCTTTTACCAGGTGCGCAAGAAGGTCGGCGATATCGCCAATGAGCTGCCCCAGGGGCTGCTTGGGCCTTACTTCAACGACGAATTCGGCGACACTTTCATCACTCTGCATTCGATCAGCGGCGATGGCTACAGCTATCCCGAACTGAAGAAACTGGCCATCCAGGCGCGTGACATGCTGCTGACGACGCCCGGCGTCGAGAAGGCGGTGATCATCGGCGACCAGCCGGAAAAGCTCTATATCGACGTTTCGTCCAAGGTGCTTGCCGAGCGCGGCCTGACATTCACCGATCTGCAGAACGCGATCAAGGGCCAGAACAATGTCGATCCGGCAGGCTCGGTCGATACCGGCCAGCGCTCGGTGCGCATCTCGGTCGAGGGCAGCGTGACCGAGGCGGCCGACATCCGCGAGCTTCGCCTGCGCGCCGGCAATCAGGTGACGCGCCTCGGCGACATCGCAACCGTGAGCCAAGGTCTCGAGGATCCCTATCAGCGCAAATACCGCTTCAACGGCCACGACAGCGTCCAGGTCGGCGTCGTCATGGCCAAGGGTTTTAACGTCACCGATGTCGGCAAGGAGGTCGAGGCTACCTATCACCGCTTCGAAGAGGCCTTGCCTTACGGGGTTTCGGTCGATCAGATCGCCGACCAGCCGGAAGTCGTGCGGGACGCGGTGGGCGAGTTCATGACGGCGCTCGGCGAGGCGCTGCTGATCGTGCTTGTCGTTTCGTTCCTGACGATCGGCTGGCGTTCGGGCCTGGTGATCGCGGTCACCATTCCGCTCGTTCTGGCCGCGACCTTCGCCATCATGTACGAGATCGGCATCGATCTGCAGCGCATTTCGCTTGGCGCGCTGATCATCGCGCTCGGCCTGCTTGTCGACGATGCGATGATCGTCGTCGAAATGATGGAACGCAAGCTCGAGGAAGGGATGGTCAAGATCGAGGCGGCGAGCTTCGCTTACACCTCGACGGCCTTCCCGATGCTGACCGGCACGCTGATCACCACCGCCGGCTTCATCCCGGTCGGCTTCGCAGCCTCGACAGCCGGTGAATATGTGCGCACGCTGTTCTACGTCGTCGGCATCGCGCTGGTCGTCTCCTGGTTCGTGGCGGTCTACTTCACGCCGTGGCTTGGTCATATGATTCTCAAGCAGCGAAAACACGCCGGCAGCCATCACGATGTCTTCGACACGCGCTTTTATCGCCGGCTTCGCGCCACCGTCAGCTGGTCCGTGCGCCACCGCATCATCGTGCTGGTCATGACGCTGGTGACCTTCGTCACCAGCCTGTGGGCGTTCCAGTTCATCCCGCAGAATTTCTTCCCGCAGTCGTCGCGTCCGGAAATCCTTGTCGACCTCTGGCTGCCAGAAGGCATCAGCATCAAGGAAGTCGAGACGCAGGCCAAGGCGCTCGAAAACAGGATGATGGACGACAAGGACAAGCGCTTCATAGCCACCTATATCGGCGAGGGCGCGCCGCGCTTCTTCCTGCCGCTCGACCAGCAGCTTCGCAATCCGAACTTTGCCCAGCTTCTGGTGATGGCCAATGACGAACCGGCCCGCGAGCGGCTGATCGTCAAGCTGCGCACCATTCTGGCCGAGGATTTCCCGTCGGTCCGTGCCAAGGTCGACCGCCTGTTCCTTGGGCCGCCCACCGGCTGGCCAGTGCAGATGCGCGTCATGGGCCCGGATCGCCAGGAGGTGCGCCGCATCGCCGACGATGTGAAGGCGAAGTTCCAGGCAAATCCGCTGCTCGGCGCCGTCCACGACGACTGGCTGGAGCCGGTGCCGGAGATGAAGCTGGTGATCGACCAGGATCGCGCCCGTGCGCTCGGCGTCACCTCGCAGCGCATCCGCCAGATGCTGCAGGCGACCATGTCGGGAGCGCCGCTCGATGATTTCCGCGACGGCGAGGAGACGGTTTCGATCGTCGCCCGCGAGCCGGAGGCAAGTCGCCACCTGCTGTCGGCGGTCGACTCGATCTCTGTCCCGACGGATTTCGGTGGCTTCGTGCCGCTGTCGCAGGTCGCCAAGGTCGTCCCGGTGCTGGAGCAAGGCGTCGAATGGCGGCGCGACCGCCTGCCGACCATCAGCGTGCGCGCCACGCTGCCGGACGGCGTGCAGTCGAACGATGTCGTCATGAAGATGTACAGCGAGATGCAGGGCCTGCGCGACGGTCTGGCGCCCGGCTACAACATCGAGATCCAGGGCGGCGCCGAGGATTCGGCCGAAAGCCAGGCCTCGATTGCAGCGAAAGCTCCAATCATGCTGGCCGTCATCGTCGTGCTGCTGATGATCCAGCTGCAGCACTTCGGCAAGGCGATGCTGGTGCTGGCGACCGGTCCGCTCGGCATCATCGGTGCTGCGGCGGCACTTTTGATCAGTGGCGCGCCGTTCGGCTTCGTCGCCATTCTCGGCGTCATCGCGCTGCTTGGCATCATCATGCGCAACTCGATCATCCTGGTCGACCAGATCGACCAGGACATCGCAGCCGGCATGGAACGCTCGGAGGCCATCATCGGCTCGGCAGTCCGCCGTTTCCGGCCGATCATGCTGACGGCGCTGACGGCGGTCCTGGCGCTGATCCCGATCTCGCGCGGCGTCTTCTGGGGGCCGCTCGCCTATGCCATGATGGGCGGCATCCTCGTTGCCACGGTGCTGACCATCCTCGTCCTTCCGGCAGGCTATGCCTTGTTCTTCGGCCGGGAGCGCAAGAAGGTCGAGGACGCGGCGCCGGCCGCCGAGCCGGCCGCCGAGCCGGCCGCCGAGCCGAAACTGGCGGAAAACGATGACCAGCCGGAACTGCCCCTGGCGGCCGAATAGGGTCGAGGCAATCGCGCAGGTTGGCGCCGCCCCTCATCTGGCTGCCGCCATCTTCTCCCCGTATAGTGACGGGGAGAAGGACGCCTTCGCAAAGGATTTCGCCAATATCCAGCGCTGCAAAAAAAGCGCCGAGCGTGCGGCCAGCCCCTTCTCCCCGTCACTATACGGGGAGAAGTGCCCGGTGTCCGAACCGGATAGATAGGTAACAGAATGGACTGATTGCATGGGTGACAGTTTTCTCCTTCGCCGGGAGGACCG
>NZ_JBVVQA010000026.1:0-100692 GCF_055811455.1 Mesorhizobium sp. WSM4845 | reverse complement strand
TGACGGCAGCGCCACCGGCAGCATTGACGGCAGCGGCAGCATTGACGGCAGCGCCACCGGCAGCATTGACGGCAGCGCCACCGGCAGCATTGACGGCAGCGGCAGCATTGACGGCAGCGCCACCGGCAGCATTGACGGCAGCGGCAGCGTCGGAGGCAGCGGCAGCGTCGCGCGCTGACAACGGCGGGCAATTAGCGGCAATGTTAACGCCGGATTCGGTCAACGGTGGCGAAGGTCCTGCCCGCGAGATCGAGGTTGCCTGAGTCATGACCTGACCGCGATCAGCGCCGCGAACGCATCGCGGGTGCATAGGCGCCGCTGCTATGTTTCGGCCAGTCGAGTGCCAGACCTTGCTCTACAAGCCACTGCTGGACGTCGCGACCGTCGGCACGCGCACAATCGCCGACGAGCCGACCGTGGCGATCCCGGTCGACAAAGTTACAGTGTAGGGGCCTAGATGCGGACAGGAAGGTATCCAACGCGGCGGCAGCGCGGCGCCCGCAGGGGTATCGAAGCCTTTGGCGTCATCGCAATATTGCCGGCTCTCAGGCGCGTCGATGCCGCTGAACCGAATCCTTTGGCCGGCAATCTCTACCGTGTCACCATCGATCACGGAGGCGCGGCCTTCCATCGAAGCAGGCAGCGGCTCGGTCCAATTCGTTACGTGCCCTGAAGGCTTGCGGTGCTCTGCATTACGAATTGGGTGATTGTGGCGGCAAGCGTACCTACGGAACATCAGCCCCAAGAGCGGTCGCGGCAGCCGCCGTGCCGGCATTCTTCTGCCAGCGCGCCTTCGCCAGCGGTCAGCCTGATTGGCGCCTTGATAACGGTGACCTTTGCCCACGCCTTATCCCCCCGAAGAGAGAATGCCGCTATTGCGGGCGAGAGTCTCGAAGCTGCCTAGTCGGCCGGCAGCGGCGTTGTGCCTTTCGGTCGGCGGATTTTTTTCACCAGTTCGACCGAACTGGCATCGACCGTGATCCGCCCGAGCACCTGCACCGTTACGCGGCGCAACTCCTCGTCAACGTGTACGACCTCGCCTTCAAGCCTGATCTTGTCGCCTGGCTTGGCCTTCGGTTCGATGGTTGAATAGGACTGATTTGCCGTCCAGATATGCAGGGTCACGCGATCCTCGATACGCTTGCCCACCGTGGCCATGATCGCCACCTTGTCGCCGATATTGATCTCCCGCGGCATGGATAGGATTCTGGAGCGGGTGGGATCTTAGTCAACAGATTGGTAATCTCCGAGACAGCGCGCTTCGCTCTAGCGGGGACGGCCCCGCGGCTTGGTTGCGAGGTGGGGACCGTCATGCGTTCCCTCGCCTCGCTCACGCGTCTTTGCTCGGACCGTATGCGGTCGCACAACGCGAGATTGACGGCGACGCAGCCATGGTCCGCCAACTTCGCATGCTTAAGCGAGCGCTCGGCTCGTTTTACGCGCAGCCTGGCACTGGCCAATTCGAAGCTAAAAATATCAATCATCATCATACCGCTTCGTTTGCGGTCCCTTCGATTGTTAACCGGCTTCGATCCCATTTGTTCCGACCGCACGCGGCGCAACGCCGGGACGGAGCGATCTGACTGTGCCGGGGAACGAAAATCGATCCCACCAGCCCCGCCGGCAATACGTGAGTGTTTTGCCTCACCTGATATTGCCTAGGCTGGAGAAGGCTCCCCGCGCGCAGGCATCCACCAGTTAACCGGGCATTTCTTTATGAAATCAAGTGTTAAGGGCGTTCTGATGGCTCGGCATGCTTCGACGCTACTGCTTTTTTAACGTCAGTCTCGGGGGTCTAAAATAGAGCGAACGGGGGGAGTAAAATTCAAAAGCGCTGCATTCTCAATCGGTTGCCGGCCAGGCACGGGGCGCCGCGCCTAAAGTAGGGGAAGCCGCCCCCGGTCAGCAGGACACGGACGCCAATACCGCCGCCCCCCGGGCAAATGAAGAAGACTACCGAAGACTACTGATTGGCAACGTCAGACACGGGGAAGGCCGGCGCCGCTGGGGGGGCGTTGGGGTGGATTGCCTGTAGGGTGCCGGCCTGGCGGATTGGGGTCGGCCGCACGACAACTACCAGAGGGTAGGTAGGGATCACGGAAGTCCTAAGCGCTGCCGTCTATTTCGATTCCCTCGTCGATCGTTCGAACTGGCTGATAGGCGTTGATTTCCAGCCATTCGCGCAGCACGATCTGAATGAGTTCCGACCGGCCAATTTTCATTTCAGCCGCTATGAAGTTGAGAGCGTCATCCATTGCGGGCTCCAGCAGCACGCCGGAGACGTTTCTAAGCATCAATGGAGCGCGACGCGTTACGTTACAAACCGCGCCGCGAAGGTATGAGACGGTCTGCAAAGACTGGGTGAACCACCCCGGAACGGCCGCCAAACCAGCCAGCAATCGCGCCAAGCACAAGGGAGACGAATGCCAGAAGCGCGCCGGTCGATGCGATCGAAGCAGCGGTATCTGCGGCTTCCGCCGCTTGTTGCTTCGCCTGCTCGACGGCTTGGCGATATTGCTGTTCCATCTGCGTCACCTGTTCCGTGGCTTGTTCGAGAGGGATACCACGTGCCGTCGCCAGTGCTTGTGCTGCGTTTTGACGGGCTGAATTGACATCCGCCTCGTTGCCCATGACGAGCGCACGCATCGCACTGATGGCCGCATTGTTAAGCGCCTCCGGGTCCGTACCGGTCGAGCGCACCTGAGCCTCAATGGCTTCCAGAGGATTAGCCTCTGCCACAATTGGTTCCGCGGTTTGCGCTACGGTCTCGCCCAAGCCGCCGACGGCGCTTGCGATACCGCTAAAAGCTCCGCCAACAATAATGCCGACTGTGCTGGTGAGGAAATATAGCACCAGCAAGGTTGTGAGTGCCCAGGTTGTCAGCCCATGGAGCGCGCCCGTGGTGGGGGGCGTCTTGCCGGACATCCGAGCAGCGATGTAGCCGCCGACGAACGCAGCAACAATGCCAGACAGGACGTACCAGATACCGGCTACAATTGAAAACGTCGATGCCTCGGGATTGTCACCGGTCCCGGGATCGAGCGTCGCGATGCCGACACCAGCACCCAGCATCGTCAGCAGGACTTGCGTCACGAGAGCCACAACCACTCCGGCGAGAATGGCGCCCCAACTGACTTTGTTCAGAAGGATCGCGTGAGCATCATCACTTGCGGTCGAGTAAGCCAAATTTTCTTCTTGGCGGGGGTTGGGAATTGCGTCGCTCATCACTGTTGTCCTTGTTATTGCGGCAAGCTCCTGGGGAACCAGCGCTGCGATGATGGCCTTCATTGCTGGGGCTGACCGCCCTCGACTCTCCAACCGCAGGGAGAGAGAAATGTTCCGAATTGCCGTGCGGAGATGATCATGAAACGCACATTGATTATCCTATGCCCGTTGCTGGTCTCGTTCGAGGCGCAGGCGATTTCTCGTTACAACTCGACCAGCATGAGCTGTGACGAGGTCAGGGCAACGATCGCAGGCGACGGCGAGGCGATAACGCGCTATCGCTCGAGGCGCGACTCGAGCCATGGCAACAACAGCGGAGGACAATTTCCGGATCGAGGTTTGGGACCGCGAGGAGAAGGCGCTTGTCGAGACCATCTGTCGATCGCCGGACTCATTTGTCAGCCAAGCGGCCTGGCAAACCGCCATCCGGGCGCCGCAGACCATCGTAGAGGGCAGCATACATGCCGGGCTGGACGTATCGCTGAGCGATCTCCGCAAATGGCACATGTTACGGGCCTGGTGCAGAAATTGCTCGCACCATGCGGAGGTCAAGGCGCCCGCCCTCATCAGGCGCTATGGCAGGGACGCGCTCTTCAGCACGGTCGAAAGGGCACTGCCTGGGTCCAGTATAGAGGGCCGGTTACTTCATGCGAACCTGTGCCACGCTGTCCCTGTAGTCCGCTTTCGGGTCGCCCATCCCGAGGAAAAGTTTCACCCCGGCGACGATACTGGATGCATCTTTCCAGATTTCGGCGTCCGCAGGATCGAACCTGAGCAAGCACAGCTTCGGATCTTCCTTGCCTCCTTCGAACCATGCGGCGACGAAGCGATTCCACAATCGGTCGATGACTTCCCGATCATCGTCGATCCTCAGTTTGCCTTCGACGGTGGCGAACAGGTCGTGTCCCTTGGAGGAGTAGACCAGTGTCGCTTCCTTTGCAGATGCAACGGCCTCGGCCAGGTCGGTGTCCTTCGCTGTGAAGAAATAGATGACGTTGCGGTCACCATCGAACTGCGCTGTCATCGGTCGAGGGTGGACGCTCGGGACGCCGATCATTGCCGTCATGTCGGAACGGATCGAATCCCAAAACTTGCTTTTGAATTCCTCATCGTTGTCGGGCATGGCTTGTCTCCTGTGAGAACGCCAAACGCCGCGTGTCTGCCGTGGTTCCAAGCGCGTACCTGGAATATAAGGAGTTCCGCCGGCCCCAGATCGGGACGGCCCGAGGACCAACATGGGCAGTAGGCCAACAAAAAGAGGGTGCCATTGACGAGCACCCGAAATGCGGCCCCAATCGGATCACATCGTACGGGGATTCGCATGAACCGATTTCTCTTCGTGATAGCCGACTTTCTGTCCCGCCCGCCCGGCTTCTATGTGCTGATCGCCGCGATGATAGCCTGCACTGCGATGGTTCCGTTTGGGCTAACAAACGTAATCACCTATGCGCTTTCTGTAGCTGCGATAGTGATTACCGGCGTCGTGCTGATTCAGGGCTATCGCGACACTGCTGCCATCCATGCGAAGCTCGACGAGATCATTGTCGCATTGAAGGAAACGAGGAACAATGTCGTCGGGCTCGAGCATGCCGAGCCCGAGGAGATCAAAGCCCATTTGGCGCGGCTTGAACTGGAAGCGGCGGCGGCTGATCAAGAAGCTGAGCACGAGGGAGTTACGCCAGCGACTGCTAAGCGCAACAAAATGCGCAGGCAGCGTAGCCGCAATCTAGGATCTCGCAGCTAACCACACCGCCAACATGCCGGTGAGCGATTTGCCGCGCTGCGCAAGGCCATCACCAGGCGCCAGCACGACCTCTATTTCGTCGCGTTCGATCTGCTGCATCTCAACGGCCACGACTTGCGCGACATGGTGCTGGAGGACAGGCGGGAAATCCTGGCCGGCCTTATAGGGTCTGACAGCCGCATCCAGTTCAGCGAGACGATGCCAGGCGAAGCCAACGGGATCTATCATCTGATCGACGCGGCAGGCCTGGAAGGGATGGTATCGAAGCGTCGAGACAGCAAATATCGCAGCGGCCCGACTACAAATTGGCTGAAGACAAAATCCTTCACCGAAAGCGAGTTTGAACTTCTCGGAGTTGAACGCGAGAGGGGCAAGCCGGCGTTTGCTCTGATGGCTGACCCAGGTACCCGGAAATATGTCGGCAGTGCGTTCGTGAGCGTCAATCGCGAGATGCGGAAGCGGCTTTGGAAGCGCGTCCAGGAACATGCCGGGCCACCGCCCAAGGACATGCCAAAGCGGCCGGCAACGCAGTGGGTTAAGCCGGGGATCAAAGCCCGCGTAAAGCACCTCAGAGGCGAGGAAGACCTTCGGCACGCCTCACTGCAGGATTTCTGGACGACGATTGAAGACGACGACGTGTGTCTCCCTCTATTCATGGCCCATACGCCACTCCATCCGGCCCCACGCATACCCACGGCTGCTGAACGCCTCCGATCTGGAGGTTCCCCTGGGTGTAGCACTCGGTCCGCGATCCTCGAATGTTATCCAGCACGAGGATGCAGACGATGAGAATGGCCGCGACGACTAGCGTCTTCATGTCGACGCCTCATCCAAAGAAGTAGTGCTCGCCGCCACCGAGGTCGAGGCGGCCAGCTGGACCCCACTTGTCGTCGCTCTTGGGGTCTGCTTGTCCATGAGGAGGCGGGCGTAGTCGGCTGGCTCGATGCCCGGTGGCAGGTCGATCATGGTGCCCCCGCTTGATGTGATAGAGCAAATTTTGATGCCGGTTATACCACAAAATGTTAGAAGCTGCTAATGTTCAGGTGCCCTGGATGGGGCCGCGGCGTAGTTCGAGGGTGGGTCAGCGAACGCCTCATGTCCGCTATGACGCCGGGCCAGTTAGCCGGGCGGCATCGCTGAAGACTCGAGACGCTATCAGCGAGGCCGAGAAGCGAGGGTCGGCAAGCTTCCTCGCGCTCCAACCCGCTTGCCAGCGACATCAAATTTTAGGAATATAATCTCCATTGCGGCGAACCCCTTTTACGGAGATCGCCATGCCTCAAAAAACCCTCGCCGACACCCTGGCCGCCCGCGAAACCATCTATGTCAATTGTGCGCACCCGATGTGCTGCAAATCGACGAAGCTCGACATCCAGGCGCTGATTGACAGGCTCGGGCGTGACCACGGCTCGATGCATGACGACCTGGTCGGGCTCTTTGTCTGCTCAAATTGCAAGGCTGCTGGCCGTGACCGCCGGCAAGTGTTCTTCACAGCAGCGGGCGCGCAATCGCGACTGGAAGCCAACCTTCGAACGAAAGGGCTGAAAGTGGCCGGCGCCGCTTGCTGCAAGGCGCGCTCGACGATTTGAGCGTAGCTCGTCTTGTGCTTAGGGCCCTGCTTTGACGGCGCATTGCGGAAACTGTCCCGCGGCCCGATCTGCAAGCGCCTTTTTCGTCTCAGCTTCTGTCACGCAGGCTCGGCCATCCATCTTGACGGTGAAGCCGTTGGACTGGAGGCAGCGAACTATATATCGGTCGCGCAATTCGCCATTAACGTCATAGGTTGTCGAAGAGGCCGGGATATTCACGGCGCCGATTCGGTTGCACGTCACCATCGTTCCATAGGTGTTGCACTGGATTGTGCCTGGGTTGTTGTATCCAGGGCGAACATCCGTCGCGAGCGACTGCGGAATCTCTTTGAAGGAGTCGATCTTGCATTGGTCAAGCGCTACGACGGTCGAATTCAGATCCACGCCCGGCTTGAAGATGATCGGCGCCGGACCTGTCTGACAGCCGGCAATCACAGCGGCGGGCTGCAAGTAGAAAGCGTTTGCGCATTGTGGTTCCCCCTCCACACACTGAACTTCAAAAGCTTCGCCCCCGCAAGAGGCGCCCCTGACGTCTCAACGCGATATTCCCGGTTAGCCCGCTGCCTCATGGTGGCGGCTTCGTCCTTTGGGGAACAGGCTAAGAACGTGCTGCTACGCTTTTTGCAACGCAACGCTACGGTATCGGACGGGACGACGTGGCACAAACGGCGCTGGCGAGTCTTCAAACCCTTGCTAGAGAAGGCTTTGCAGGGACGCTGCGATATGGCTCGGTATGGCTGGCACCGAATTTCAAGACCGGTGCCTTAAACCGCTCGGCCATCCCTCCATCGTGATTTTTCAACCACCTGGATGCTCGTCCTGATCGCAACGCGTACCCTGTGGGCGCGCCTCGGAGATCGTTCGCGCTTCATTGCTCTAGTGCGCCCAACGAAGTCCTGTCAACCGGCTGTTGCCGGTTCCTGCCAGGGGCAGGGCACGGGCGCTTGACGGCGGGGCTTGAGCAGGACGAGCAGCGCTGCGCCAAAGCTCGATACGCTGTGATTTCTCACAGCGATCGCCGGGACGGCTTGTGCCACAATCTCGCCCGGTTCCGACCATAATCGGTTAATACGGTGATAAACAATTCCTGTGCACAAGGGATTGGGAATCAAGGCGGCGCTGGCATTGTCGGGTAGGTTTTGGCCCGGCCGACGGTCAAGTCGCGGCGCCTTTGTTGAGAGGGGACAATCGAAAAATGCCAAGCACGACGCGCCCGCGTCTTCGTCGCGCTTCCGCTTTCGCGTTGTGTGCCCTGTCGGCTGCCTTGCTGGCGGCTTGCGCGGCGCCGCCACAGCCGAAGGCAATGGTCAACAAGAAGCCTCGCTCCAAGGAATATTTTTCCGAATCCGAATATGGCGTAAAAGCTAGCCCGCGCGTTACCTTCAAGATGTCGGGCCTGCAGCGTGGCGGCGGACGCGATCAGCTCGGCAAGCCCTATCAAGTGCGCGGCAAGTGGTATTATCCGAAGGAAGACAAGCAGTACGCCAAGAAGGGCCTCGCCTCCTGGTATGGCGAAGCCTTCCACGGCAGGCTGACCGCCAACGGCGAAGTCTACGACATGACACATCTGACCGGCGCGCATCCGACAATGCCGCTGCCGAGCTATGCGCGCGTCACCAATCTGAAGACCGGCAGCTCGGTCGTCGTGCGCGTCAACGATCGCGGTCCTTACCATGACGGGCGCATCATCGATGTGTCGAAGCGGGCCGCCGAAATGCTCGACTACGCCAATATCGGCACGGCCAAGGTGAAGGTCGAATATGTCGGACGGGCGCCGCTTCACGGCAATGACGAACAGTATCTGATGGCCTCCTATAATCCAGGCAACAGAGTGCCGGATCCGTCGGACGGCCTGCCCACCGGCGTCATGATCGCCATGAATGGACCATCGCCGAGCACGGCGTTGGCCGCCGCTGCTGCCCTTCCCGGCCAGTTGACGAATTCCGCATCAGCACAGCCTGTCGTGGCAGCGCAGACGTCGGCCGCTGGCAGTGTGACGCTGCCCGATTTCGGGCCGATCGTACCGGAACGGCCGCAGATCAATCTGCCGCCGCAATCGCCGTTCAGGGTAGCGACGCTGTCTTACGCCAACGAACGCGTGCAGCGCGCCTCCACTGTCTTTGCCGCGCTGGATGGCGCCGGGCCCGCCGAAATCCTGCAATCGTGGAAGCGGCAAGTTCCTACGGCCGCTTTGCCCACGGACTATATCGCGGCGGGCTCGTTCGAGGATGCCGCCGAGGCGCAGCAGGTGGCAACCCAACTTTCCGGCTTTGGCAAGACCGAAATCCAGCGCTCCGAGTTCGAGGGCAAGGACTGGTATTCGGTCAATCTCTACCCGGACGGCCATGGCAGCCTGGACGAGATGCTGCAGGCGGCATGGTCGCATGGCGCGCCGGACGCGCTCGTGGTTCGGAATTGACCGGCAAAATCTGAAGTTTTGGCCAGTTCTCCATCGCGCGGTTGCTCGGCCGGGACAAAGCCTGATAGAGCTTGCCCGGAACTACCGGCTGACAGGTCGAACTTCTCATGAAATTTCGCTTCGCCGCGCCTCTCGCCGGGCTTCTGGGTTTTGGCCTCCTGCTGCTTTCGCTGGCTCCGGCCGCGGCGCAGCTTTTCGAAACCAAGGCCGCGCAGGCCTTCATGATCGATGCCGAAACCGGAACGGTGCTGTTTTCCAAGGATGCCGACAGGCCGATTCAGCCGGCGTCGCTGGCCAAGCTGATGACGATGGAGGTGGTGTTCAACGCCATCAAATCGGGGCGCGTAACGCTCGACGACACATACGTGGTGAGTGAGAACGCATGGCGCACCGGCGGCGCGCCATCCGGAACGTCGACGATGTTTGCCCAACTCAAATCGACGATCCGGCTTCAAGACCTGATCCAGGGCGTGACGGTCCAGGCAGCCAATGACGGCTGCATCATCATCGCAGAAGGGTTTGCCGGGTCGGAGGCGAATTTCGCGACTGAGATGACCGAGCGAGCAAGGCAGATTGGCCTCGAGAAATCGACATTCGTCAATGCAACCGGACTGCCGGCCGATGGTCAGCAAACGACGGTTCGAGAGCTTGCGCTCCTTGCCCTGCATATCTGGCGCGAGTACCCGGACCTTTATCGCTACTACGGCCAGAAGGACTTCACCTGGAACAAGATCACCCAGAGGAACCGTAACCCGCTGCTGGCGATGGATATCGGCGCCGACGGCCTGGCGATGGGCAGGAGCGATGCATCCGGCTTCGGCATCGTCGGCTCGGTCAGCCACAGTGGCAGGCGGGTCATTGCGGCGATGAGCGGCCTGGAAAGCGACCGCGAGCGCGCCGAAGAAGCGCGAAAGCTGCTCGACTGGGGCCTTCGTTCCTTTGAGAAAACCCAGATTTTCGCCAAGGACGAGGTGGTCGGCGAGGCCCAGGTTTTCGGCGGTGCGAAATCCGGCGTGGCGCTGAAGGCCAAAGCGCCCGTGGTCATCTTCCTGCCGATCGCCAACCGCGACAAGCTGATCGCCAGGATCGTCTATGAGGGACCGGTTGCGGCCCCCGTGGAGGAGGGACAGCCGGTGGGTGCGCTGCGGGTCTGGATCGGTGACACGCTGAGCCAGGAGACGCCGCTGTTCGCCGCCGAGCCGGTTGGCGTCGGCTCGCTGCCGCAACGCGCGCTCGATGCCGCCAAGGAACTGGCGGTCGGCTGGCTGCGTTAGCAGCCGCGGCGTGGACCTTTTCTCAAGTCAGGACTATTACGGTCCCGCAGCATGGACACAGGCTTTGGCGCACGGATTCTTCATCACTTTCGAAGGCGGAGAGGGGGCAGGCAAGTCGACGCAGATCGAGCGGCTGGCCAGCAAGATGCGCGCCAAGCAATACGATGTCCTTGTCACGCGTGAGCCGGGCGGCTCGCCAGGCGCCGAGGCGGTCCGGCATGTGCTGCTCTCCGGCGCTGCCGAGCCATTCGGTCCCAGGATGGAGGCGCTGCTGTTCGCCGCCGCGCGTTCCGACCATGTCGAGCAGGTCATCCGGCCGGCGGTCGAGCGCGGCTCGATCGTGCTTTGTGATCGCTTCATGGACTCCTCGCGCGTCTACCAGGGCGTCACCGGCGGCCTCGATCCAGCCTTCATGGACGCGCTGGAAAAGGTCGCCATCAACGGCATGGTGCCCGACATGACGCTGATCTTCGATATCGACCCGGCCGAAGGACTGCGGCGCGCCACTGCACGGCGGGGCACCGATGCCGGCGCCGACCGCTTCGAAAAGGAAACGCTCGATATCCACCAGCGCCGCCGCGAAGCCTTTCTGGCGATCGCCGCGGCAGAACCCGAGCGCTGCATCGTCATCGACGCGTCCGCCGACCCCGACACGGTGGAGAATGTCATCGCCGGCGCCGTGTTCGCGGCCTTGGAGACGATGACGCCGAGGCACAGGAAGCAGGCGCCGGGATGATTTTCGAACGGATCGCACCAGAACAGCACGACACGCTCGACGGCGTACCGGAGCCGTCCGAGACGCCGCGCCTGGTCGGACATGACCAGGCAGCGAACATGCTGGCCTCAGCCTATCGCTCCGGGAAGCTGCCGCATGCGCTGATCTTTGTCGGGCCGGTCGGCATCGGCAAGGCGACGCTCGCCTTTCATCTGGCGCATCATCTGTTGAAGCATCCCGCGTTCGAACAGGCGCCGGAGGTGCTTGCCGTTCCCGATCCGGCGTCATCGCTGTTTCGCCAGATCGCCACCGGCGCGCATCCTTCGGTGCTGCATCTGACCCGCCCGCCGAACGACAAGACCAAGAGTTTCAAGACGGTCGTCACCGTCGACGAGATCCGCAAGGTCAGCCGTTTCCTGTCGCTGACCTCGCATGACGGCAGCTACCGGGTGGTGATCGTCGACCCCGCCGACGACATGAATACCAATGCGGCCAACGCCTTGTTGAAGAATCTTGAAGAACCACCGGCACGCACCTTGTTCATCCTCATCGTCCATGCGCCGGGCAGCCTGTTGCCGACGATCCGCTCGCGCTGCCAGATGGTGCGGCTGACGCCGCTCGATGCCGAGAGCCTGATGACGGTTTTGGAAAGCGTCGAACCACCGCCTCCGGACGATCCCGCGGCGCGCGCGGCACTGGCCAAGCGGGCAAGGGGCAGCGCCCGCACCGCAATCCTGTTGACGCAGTATGGCGGGCTGGAAATCGCCGAGACGCTCGACGCCCTGGCGAGAGCGGCAAAGAGCGATGTTGCCGGCGCCTATCGCCTCGCCGAGGCGGTCGCCGGGCGCGACCGGGCGATCCAGTTCGATATTTTCAATCGCCGTGCGCTCGACCTGCTCTCGACCGGCGCAAGCCAGGCCGCGCTGGCGGGCGATCTGGCGCGGGCCAAAACGCTGTCAGACACTTGGCACGAGGCTTTGAACGCTATATCTGAAACCGACACCTACAATCTCGACAAGAAGCAGCATGCCTTGACCATGATCGACCGCCTGAATTCTGCAATGCGAATGTGACGGCCCATCGGGATGGCAATCGCCGTTTCGATGCGATATCCACCGACATCTTTCATTCAGACATTCATGACGGTTCATTCATGTCACGCGAAAAATACTACCTCACGACGCCGATTTTCTATCCGAACGGCAAGCCACATATCGGTCATGCCTACAATGTCATCGCCAGCGACACGCTGGCCCGTTTTCAGCGGCTCGACGGCAAGGACGTCTTCTTCGTCTCGGGAACCGACGAGCACGGTTTGAAGATGCAGCAGACGGCGGACGCCGAAGGCCTGACGCCGAAAGCGCTTGCCGATCGCAATTCGGCGATCTTCCGCTCGATGCTTGAAGCGACCGGCTGTTCGAACGATATTTTCATCCGCACCACCGAGGAGCGCCACTACAAGGCCTGCCAGGCGATCTGGACACGCATGGCGGAAAATGGCGACATTTATCTCGACCGCTATAGCGGCTGGTATTCGGTGCGGCAGGAAGCCTATTTCGACGAGGCCGAAACCAAGGTCGGCGACGACGGCGTGCGTCGCGAACCGCTCGGCTCGCCCGTCGAGTGGACCGAGGAAGAGAGCTATTTCTTCCGCCTTTCCGCCTATCAGGACAGGTTGCTCGCGCTCTATGAGAGCAGCCCCGAATTTGTCGGACCGGCGGAGCGGCGCAACGAAATCGTCAGCTTCGTCAAATCCGGGCTGAAGGACCTGTCGATCTCGCGCACCACGTTCAAATGGGGCGTGCCGGTGCCGGGCGACAACAAGCATGTGATGTATGTCTGGGTCGATGCATTGACCAACTACATCACGGCTGCCGGTTATCCGGATGCGGCCGATGACAGATGGTCCTTCTGGCCGGCGAACGTCCACGTCATCGGCAAGGACATCGTCCGCTTCCATGCCGTCTACTGGCCGGCCTTCCTGCTGTCGGCGGGGATCGAGCTGCCGAAGCGCGTGTTCGCGCATGGCTTTCTGTTCAACCGCGGCGAGAAAATGTCGAAGTCGGTCGGCAATGTCGTCGATCCGTTCGCGATGATCGAGCATTACGGTCTCGACCAGGTGCGCTATTTCTTCATGCGCGAAGTGCCGTTCGGCCAGGACGGCAGCTACAGCCACGACGCCATCGTCAACCGCACCAATGCCGACCTCGCCAACGGCCTTGGCAATCTGGCGCAGCGCTCGCTGTCGATGATCGCCAAGAACTGCGGCGGCGTAGTGCCGAAACGCAGCGAGTTGGCGGAGGCCGACAGGGCGATCCTCGACCAGACGGTGGAGGCGCTTGCTACTGCACGCAAGATGATGGCGGAGCAGGGCATCCATCTAGCGCTGGCGGCGATTTTTGGCGTCGTGGCGGAGGCCGATCGCTACTTCGCCTCGCAGGAACCCTGGGCGCTCAGAAAGACCGATCCGGAGCGCATGGAAACGGTGCTGTGGACGACCGCGGAAGTCGTCCGACGCGTGGCGCTGCTGTGCCAGCCCTTCATTCCGGGATCGGCCGCCAAGCTGCTCGACCTGCTGGCCGTACCGGCGGACAGCCGCGATTTCGCGCATGTCCACGCGGACCATGCGCTGGTATCGGGGGTTGCCTTGCCCGCGCCGGAGGGCGTGTTTCCGCGTTACGTCGAGCAGCCGGACGCGAACATCTGATGTTGGTCGACAGTCACTGCCATCTCGACTTTCCGGATTTCGCTGAGGAGCGGGCGGCCATCGTCGCCCGCGCCTTGGCCGCTGGAATCGGTCGCATGGTGACGATCTCGACGCGTGTGAAAAAATTTCAACAAGTGCTTGAGATCGCAGAATCTTTCGACGAAGTCTATTGCTCTGTCGGCACCCATCCGCACAACGCCGCCGAGGAGCTGGACGTGACTGTCGAGGCGCTTGCCCGGCTGTCCGCTCATCGCAAAGTGGTGGCGATCGGCGAGGCCGGGCTCGACTATTTCTACGATCATGCGCCGCGCGATGCGCAGGCGCAGGGCTTTCGCACGCACATCGCGGCAGCGCGCGAGACGGGCCTGCCTCTGGTCATCCATGCGCGTAATGCCGACAGCGACATGGCTGATATCCTCGAGGACGAAACAGGGAAGGGGGCCTTCCCCTTCGTCCTGCACTGCTTTTCGTCCGGGCGCAGGCTGGCCGAGATCGGCGTGGCGCTCGGCGGCTATGTTTCCTTTTCCGGCATCGTGACTTTCAAGAATTCGGCCGAGCTGCGCGCCATCGCCGCCGATGTGCCACACGACCGCCTGCTGGTCGAAACCGACGCGCCGTACCTGGCGCCGATCCCGTTTCGCGGCAAGCGCAACGAGCCTGCCTATGTCGCGCATACGGCCAAGGTGGTGGCCGAAACGATCGGCGTCAGCGAGGCCGACATTGCTGCCATTACCACCGACAATTTCTTCCGGCTGTTCAGCAAGATGCCGCGCCCGACCGCGCTGAGCGCCTGACGCATGAGCGACCGGCTGCGCCTCACCATTCTCGGCTGCGGCTCATCGCCGGGCACGCCGCGCATCACCGGCGACTGGGGCAACTGCGATCCGGCCAATCCGAGGAACCGGCGCATGCGCACCGCAGCGCTCATCGAGCGGATCGCGGCAAACGGCGACAGGACCACAGTCGTCATCGATACCGGGCCGGACTTTCGCGCGCAGATGCTGCTGGCGGCGGTCAGGCGCATCGATGCGGTCGTCTATACGCATCCGCATGCCGACCATATCCACGGTATCGACGATTTGCGCGGCTTCGTGCTCGAGCAGCGTCATCGGATCGATATCCACGCCGACCAGCCGACCATGCTGCGGTTACGGGAAGCGTTCGCCTACTGTTTTGAAACACCGCCAGGCAGTTCCTATCCGCCTATCGTCGAGCCTCATATCATCGACCATGCCAGGCCGGTGGTGGTCGAAGGCGAGGGGGGTGCCCTCACCCTCGAGCCGCTGCCGCAGATCCATGGCGACATCATATCGCTTGGTTTTCGCATCGGCGGCCTCGCCTATTGCCCCGATGTCAGTGATTTCCCCGACGCCACCGCCGAACGACTGCGCGACCTGGACGTGCTGGTCATCGACGCGCTGCAATACAGGCCGCATCCGAGCCATCTGTCGCTCCGCCAGGCACTCGGCTGGATCGAAAAACTGGCGCCGCAAAAGGCCGTTCTGACGCACATGCATGTGCCGCTCGACTACGCTGCGGTGATGGCCGAGACGCCGGCCGACGTCGACCCGGCCTATGACGGCATGGCGATAGAAATCCCTTTTGAATCATCATGATAGGTTTGGTTCTTCATGGCTGGAAGCATTGATCGTGTGACCAGGGCAGCGCCGATGCCGGCCTCGACATCGAAATCAGGCGCATGGGCGCATCGACACGCACCGCCGAGCAAGCCGCCGCGCAATGCGGCTGCACAGTCGCCCAGATCGTCAAGTCCCTGGTGTTCCAGGGAGAAACCAGCGGAAAGCTGTTTCTCTTCCTGGTTTCCGGCTCCAATCAGCTCGATCTGGCCAGGGCTGCCGCACTGGCTGGCGAGCCGCTGAAGCGCGCCGATCCGCGGCAGATCCGCGACGAGACCGGCTTTGCCATCGGCGGCGTGGCGCCGATCGGCCATCTGATTGCAATCCCGGCGTTCGCCGACGAAACGCTGCTCGGTTTCAAGCGTGTGGGCTGCGGCCGGCGCGCACGACGCGGTGTTCGCCGCCGAGCCACAGGCGATGGTCCAGGCAGCGCAGGCTGTCGTGGCGACGCTGGCAGTCTGAATCGAACACGCTGGATATCGCAGCGCGGCGAACAGCCGGGCAATGGGACCTCGGCGCGCCGCAACGTGCGACCGGAGCACTCTATTCGGCGGCGATGGCGGTGGGCGGCTGCATGATTTCGGGCGCCGCCGGCGCGAACAACATCTTTATGACGTTGCGGAAGGCGAGGATCTGGCGTTCGAGGACACGCGGGTCGCCGAGCCCCCGCGACATGATGATGCCGCCGTCGATCACACAGGAGAACATGATGGCGACGTCGTCGAGGTCCATGCCCTTGCGGGCAGGGTAAACGGCCGCGATCTCGTTCAGCGCATCGCGAAACCGCCCGTTCCAGGAGCGGACGGCGGCGGCGGCGATGTCGCGAACGGTACGGTCGAAGAGGCGCTCCTGATAGGTGAATGTCGCGATCAGGCAGCCGGGGTGGCCGTTCGGCAAGTCACCCATCAGCTCGGCAAGCAGCTTGAGCGTGATCAGGAACGACTGCAACGGATCATCGGACAATTGCCGGCCGCGGTGAAACACATCGTCGAAGATGCGGTCGTTCTCCTCGACGTAGCGCAGCATCAAGGCGCGGGCGAGTTCGTTCTTGTCCTTGAAGTGATAGAAGAAGCCGCTCTTGGTGATGCCGGCTTCGGCGATCACCTCCTCGATGGACGTCGCGCCGAACCCCTTGGCGAGCACCGAGGCCTCGGCGATCTCCAGAATGCGTTCGCGCGTTTCCGCACCCTTGCGCATGACCGAATGCCCCTAGATCTACTGTACCGGCGGTATGGTTTTTACACCCGGCAACGTCGGCACCGACAGCAATACGACCGGCCCAGCGCGGCTATCCGTCTGTAATTGCTGCGGTTTCCGCTTCGGTGGAGTACCGGACCACAAGCCTTCTACCGCACTGGCGGCACGTGCTGCTAAAACTTGGCTATTCCGAGCCGGCCGCCATCAGGGCGGCATGGTGTCATCTTACCACTGGAGACAAACATGGCCAAGTACCGCCAGAATCTGCCGCAACTCGCCAACAGAACATTCCTGAGCGATGGCGGCATGGAAACGACTTTCATCTTTCACGACGGCCTCGACCTTCCGCACTTTGCTTCATTCACGCTGATGGCAACGCCTGAAGGCCGGCAGAAGCTGAGGGAATATTACGTCCGTTATCTGACCATTGCGCGCAGAAGCGGAACCGGCTTCATCCTCGACACGCCGACGTGGCGGGCCAACCCGGATTGGGGAGCGTTGCTCGGCTACGGGCCGGAAGCGCTACGCGCCGTCAACGAGGCCTCGATCGAGCTTCTTCTCGACCTGCGCCAAGAGTTCGAGACCACCGAAACGCCTTGCGTCATCAGCGGCGCGATCGGGCCGCGCGGCGACGGCTACAAAGCCGGCAAGATGGACGCCAGCGAGGCGGAAGCCTATCACGCGGCGCAGATCGAGAGTTTCGCGCGGACCGAGGCCGACATGGTTGCGGCCTATACGCTCACCAATTTCCACGAGGCAATCGGCGTGGCGCGGGCGGCCAAGGCGCATGATATGCCGTGCATGATCTCGTTCACGGTGGAGACGGACGGCAAGCTGGTGACCGGCACGACGCTCGGCGAGGCGATCGACAGGGTCGATGACGCGACAGACGGTGCGCCGGCCTACTATATGATCAACTGCGCCCATCCGACGCATTTCATGCAGGCGCTGAACAAGGGCGAGCGCTGGCTCGATCGCGTCTATGGCGTGAAGGCGAACGCGTCAACCAAAAGCCATGCCGAACTGGACGAATCGGAAACGCTCGACGCGGGCGACCCGGACGATCTCGGGCGGCGCTACAGCAGGCTGACAGCTTCGTTTCCGACGATGCGTATCCTGGGCGGCTGCTGCGGCACCGACCATCGGCACATCGCGGCGATCTGCGAGGCCTGCGTGCCGCAAGCGGCGTAGGACTTGGGTGCGTCGCAGGAGACGCGCAATGCACTACCAACCGCAGTTCCGCTGGTTCCAAGGAAACAAGGAACTGCGGTTGGGCCGAAAAGCAACGCTATCAGTTCCATAATCTATCTTATGCGACTTTCTGATGGGTGGAAGCGGGTTCTATCTTGAAGTGCGACATTGCAGCGATCAACGTCTTATCGCATAGCAAGGAGTCACTCGTGAAACGCACCTATCCCAGATCGATTTGGATTCACGTCGGAAGATCGAGTGCTGGCGACGCGCCCGGCGTCGCTGTCGACGCCCGCAATGCCATGGAGGTGCATGCCGCCTGTGGATTGTTCGCCGACCGGCCCATCGAAAGATTGCTGCGGGATGCGCACCACATCTTCGCGCCGGCGGGCACTTCTGACGTGCAGCTCCTCAGGTTGGCAGAGTTCGCCTTGGGCACCTCGAAGACACAGTGGTCACAGCGGCTTGCTTCGTCGGCTGGATCGCAAGCGTATCGCCACCATGGATGCCCGGTCTCCTACCAGCCAGCTTCGCGCGATGCAGCCACCCAGCGACAGGTCCGTATCAGCCCGACCTTTTCCTCGATTGCCGTGCCTCCTACCCTCCCTGGCGCCATGTAGTAATGGGGCGCCGGGCTGCCGGGCAATCTGATCGTTGATGAAGCGTTCCGCTTCGGCGTCGCGCGGCGGCGTCTGCCGCTCGACGTTGGCAAGTTTCTCGAAAAGAGTGCCGATCGCCTGCTGATCGTTCCTGTCCATGGCAAGCAACTCCGATATCCAGGCGCGCCGCGTTGCGAGAGATTTTCGCGAAGCGCCTCAAGTCGCTGTTCACGCATGTCGCTGCTCCAAAACCGCTGCCGCGACATGCATGGATTTGACGCGGCTATTCGCGCTCGCCGGTGAAGTTCAACAGCAGCTGGAAGATGTTGATAAAATTCAGATAGAGCGAGAATGCACCGAAGACGGCGAGCTTCTGCTGCGATTCCGCACCGAAGTTTTCAGCAAACTGCTCCTTGATCGTCTGGGTATCCCAGGCGGTGAGGCCGATGAACACAGCGATGCCGATCACCGAGATGGCGAACTGGAGCGCGGTCGAGCCGAGGAAGATGTTGACGATGCTGGCGATCACCACGCCGATCAGACCCATGATCAGGAAGGACGAGAACTGGGTCAGGTCGCGTTTGGTCGTGTAGCCGTAAAGGCTGGTCGCGCCGAACATGGTGGCGGCGATGAAGAAGGTGCGCGCGATGCTGGTCCCGGTGAACACCAGGAACACGGACGCCAGCGACAGGCCCATGACCGCACAGAATGCCCAGAACATCGCCTGAGCGCCGGCCGCGGACATCGTCTGCATCCGGAACGAGAACAAAAGCACGAAGGCGAGCGGTGCCAGCATCACCACCCACTTCAACGGAGTGGAAAAGATCGGCACGTAGAGGGCTGGCGTGGAAGCCACGACGAAGGCGATCACGCCGGTAACGACGAGGCCAACGCCCATGTAGTTGTAGACGCGCAGCATGTGCTGGCGCAGGCCTTCGTCATAGACGGCGCCGGTTTGGGCTCCGACGCCGGTGCGGTATCCTAGATTGGGGGTGTTCATGCGGGTTCTCCTTTGTGAAGGTCAGTAAAGCGTGTTGGCGAGCGTTTCTGCGGTGCGATCGAGATCGCGGACACCGCTTCGGGCGACGACTGCGTAAGCAACTTCGCCGATCTGGAAATAGGCCGAGGAAATTTCGCCCGACGGGGCGACGGTCGGCTGGACCACGTCGAACGTTCCGGGCCTGATCGCGAACAGCGAGACCAGTCCCAGGTCTCTTGTTTCGACAGCCATCTCGACGCTCGGGCCGAACTGCGATGGATAGATCTGGACGTCACGGACCTTCCAGTCCTTCGGCAGCGACGGCATGACGATTGCCGTGGCGGCGCGGATTTCGTCCGCATCGTAATCCGGCGCTTCGGGCTGGGATGACATCGCCTCGCGCAGGATCGTCGTCCTGTGTGCCCGGATCGCCTCTTCCAGATAGATAGGCGGCTGGGTCGAGGCGACGACTTTCGTCACCGATATCGGCCCGACGATCCCGTTGGCCAGCCAGCCCGCAGCCACCAGGACTGCGACCGCCGCAGCCCGCTGCAACGTGCGCAAGGCGCGCCCTCGAGCCAGTCCCCGTTCCAGCCGCCGTGCCGCATCAGCCGTCGCCAGCCGCGCCATGCCCTTGCATCCGGCAAGCGCCAGGCGCAGTTCGTCGCGCGTCCTGAGGTCGGACATCACGCGGGCGGCAGCCTCCGGACGGGCGGACAGAAACGCCTCGACCTCAATGCGGCGGGCAACGTCCAGCTGGTCGTCGACATAGGCGTCGAGGTCGGCATCGGTCACCGGGTCGCGCAGTTCGCTCATCATGGACATCACGGGCCTCCCACGATCTTGAGGTGGCTTTTCGCATGTGCCGGCAATTTGTCCTCCATCTCGCGGAGCGCTGCGCGCGCCCTGCCGATGCGCGACATCAGCGTTCCCAGCGGCACGCCGCTGGCCTCGGCCGCCTGGCTGTAGGTAAGTCCCTCGATGGCGACGAGATGCAGCGCCGAACGCTGCTCATCCGGCAATTTGAAAAAAGCTTCGCGCACCTGTGCCAGGCGGACGGAATGCTCCTGGGGTGCCTGCATACTGGCGTCGGCAAGATACCCGGCCTGCTCGACGCGCGCCGCTTCGGATTTGCGGGACCGCAGGCCGTCAATGAAAGCATTGTGGACGATCGACAGCAGCCATGCGCGCAGGTTTCCGCCGGATCGAAAGGTGCCGCGCCGCTCATAGGCACGCACCAGCGCGTCATGCACCAGATCCTCTGCTTCTGCGCCGTCGCGCGTCAGCGAACGCGCGTAGCGCCGCAGAGAACCAAGCTGTCCTACGATATCGAAGCGTGGCATCGACCCTCTCACGTCCTGTTTACGGAGCATGGCAGGTTTTTAATCCCGCTCTTTGAGTTTTTTGCGATCCGGAATGTCAGGCACAACCGGTACAACGCCACCAGCGCGCGTACGGCTTTCCTTGTCCGGGAACGAGCGGCCCTCCCCGCAGCCGCCTCAATTCGCCGCGCGGTTTTAGCGCCACCGGGGATTTCGATGTTTATCCCTGAATTAATTTGTGACGCGAAAAATCGCGAAACTGTCATCTTTTTCGGGGCACTTGCGAGTTATAGGCAGGAAACATTCACCGCCGAATCTTCCTTCGCCGACGGCCCTTTGGGCCCGCTTTTGTTCAACGAATTATCGACCCGACATGACAAGCCCCGACATGACAGGCAATGTGCCAGCCCAGCGGGATACCCGCATCGATGTCTTCCGCGCGCTGGCGCTGCTGACGATCTTCGTCAACCACGTGCCGGGGACGATCTTCGAGTATGTCACGCACAAGAATTTCGGCTTTTCCGATTCGGCCGAAGCCTTCGTGCTGATTTCGGGGATTGCCGTTGGGCTCGCCTACGGACTGAAGTTCCAGCCGGGGAATCGGTTGCTCATCACCCTGAAGGCCTGGCGGCGTGCCGGTGTCCTCTATGTCACCCACGTCATGACCACTGTCGCGACGCTGGCGATCTTCTCGGCGGCTGCATTGCATTTCTCGCGGCCCGATCTTTTGAAGCTGATCAACATCCAGATGATCATCGAGGACACGCCGGAAGCGCTGCTCGGCATCGCGGCGCTCGGGCATCAGATCGGCTATAACAACATTCTTTCCATGTATGCCGTCGTACTTCTGATGATGCCGCTTTTCCTGTGGATCGGCACTTTCAGCCTGCGCCTGATGCTTGCTGCGTCCGCTCTCCTCTGGCTCATCGCCGGCATTTTCCAGATCGCGCCTTCGAATTTTCCCGGCGACGGCTTCTGGTTCCTGAACCCGCTCTCCTGGCAGTTTCTTTTCGTCATCGGCATCGCCGGCATGCTGCATATCAAGCGCGGCGGCGAAATCCGCTTCAACTGGATGATGGCGAGCGCGGCCGTCCTGTATCTGGTCGGCGCGCTGATTTGGGTGCGGCTGCCGCTTTGGGGCATCGAGACGGCCTCCGGCCTGCCTACCGTGCTGACTGGCTTCGACAAGACGTTCCTGTCGCTGTCGCGCCTCATGCACATTCTGGCGATCGCCTATCTGATCGTGGCAATCCCGGCGCTTTCCAACCTGGCGAAGACGAGGCCCGGACACCCGCTCGCGGTTCTCGGCAAGCATTCGCTGCCGGTCTTCATCGCCGGAACGATCCTCGCCATGATCGCGCAGGTCATGAAGGTCGTCAGCCCGGGCGGCCTCCTCGACGACGCGATCCTGATCTCGACAGGCATCGCGCTGCAGTTCGGGTTCGCCTACTACCTCGAATGGTTGCCGCGGATCGGTTGGGGCGGCAAGAAGCGGCAATCTGGAGCCGCCTTGCCGTCTGCTGCTCTCAAACCGGCATGATGGAACGGCGCGACGCGCCGTGCGATCAAGGCCTTTCGCCGGTGCGAGCCTCGCCTCCAGGCCACGCTTTGGATTCCTGTGTCCAGTCTCCCGGTTGGCGGTTTTCAGCCTGGCGCAAATGAAAACCGCTGGCGCAGCACAGCCGATTTGCGTATCACTCCGCCGCCAACGGAGCCGCGCCGATGTTCGAAAACCTCCAGCCTGCCCCAGCCGACAAGATCCTCGCCTTGATCGGCCTCTATCGTGCCGATCCCCGCCCCGGCAAGGTCGACCTCGGCGTTGGCGTCTACAAGGATCGCGATGGCAAGACGCCGGTGATGCGCGCCGTGCGCGAAGCCGAAAAACGATTGCGGCAGAGCCAGGACACCAAGACCTATCTTGGGCTTGCCGGCGATACCGGCTTCAACACGGCGATGGCGAGGCTGGTTTTTGGCCCTGCGGCCGCGCTAACGCGCATCCGTGCGGCGCAGGCGCCCGGCGGCTCGGGCGCGCTGCGGCTGGTGGCCGAGCTGCTCAAGAGGACGCGATCCGACGCGACGATCTGGCTGTCGGACCCGACCTGGCCGAACCACATGCCGGTGATGCGCGCCGCCGGCCTGCAGATACGCGAATATCCCTACTTCGACGCAGCCTCAGGTGCTGTTCGCTTCGCCGACATGATGAGCGCGCTGGCGACCGCCAGGAGCGGCGACGTGGTGCTGCTGCATGGTTGCTGCCACAATCCGACAGGCGCCAATCTGGACATCGCGCAGTGGGCTAAAATAGCAGACCTCGTCGTCGAGCGCGGCCTGCTGCCCTTTGTCGACATTGCCTATCAGGGGTTTGGCGAGGGCCTTGACGCTGACGCCGCCGGCTTGCGCCTGCTGGCAGCAAAAGTCCCGGAAATGGTCGTTGCCTCGAGCTGCTCGAAGAACTTTGCCGTGTATCGTGACCGCGTCGGCGCGGCAATGATCCTGGCAAAAGACAGCGCGCAGGCGGATGTCGCAATGAGCCAGATGCTGTCGGCGGCGCGCGCCATGTACTCGATGCCGCCGGACCACGGCGCGGCCGCCGTGCGCATCGTGCTTGAAGACGCCACGCTGCGCGCCGACTGGGAAGCGGAGCTCGAGGAGATGCGCCTGCGCATGCTGCGGCTTCGGGTGCAATTCGCCGAAGCGCTGCGGCGGCAGTCCAATTCCGATCGCTTCGATTTCGTCGCCAGCCATCGCGGCATGTTTTCCCGGCTTGGCCTGTCCGAAGCGCAGGTCGAGCGGCTGCGCGCCGAGCACGGCCTCTATATGGTCGGCGACAGCCGCATCAACGTCGCCGGCCTGCCGGAGGACGGCATGGACGCGCTCGCCAAGGCGATCGTCTCTGTGCTCGACTGAGACTTTGAGCGGCGCTGTGGACAATCGCCCCTCGCCTTGCGACGGCGTTGGCTGCACCGTCGGACGCAGGCTAGCATGCGACCGATGAAACCCTCGAAAGACATTTCCCGGCTGATCGAGATCATGGCGGCGCTGCGGGCGCCGGAAACCGGCTGCCCGTGGGACGTCGAGCAGGATTTCTCGAGCATCGCGCCCTACACGATCGAGGAAGCCTACGAGGTGGCGGACGCCATCGCGCGTGGCGACCTGGACGATCTGCGCGACGAGCTCGGCGACCTGCTGCTGCAGGTCGTCTACCATGCGCAGATGGCCGAGGAGGCCGGTGAATTCGCCTTTGGCGACGTGGTCCAGGCCATCACCACAAAAATGATCCGCCGCCATCCGCATGTCTTCGGCGACGATGAGGCGCGCAGCGCCGGCATGGCCAAGGGCATGTGGGAGAAGATCAAGGCCGAGGAAAAAGCGGAAAAGCGAAATGCCCGCCTCGCCCGCGGGCACGATCCGGAGGATCATGGCAAGGGTTTTCTGGACAGCGTTCCGGTTGCCCTGCCCGCTTTGACGCGGGCGCTCAAGCTGCAGGAAAAAGCGGCCCGCGTCGGCTTCGACTGGAGCGAGGCGACGCCGATCCTCGACAAGATCGAGGAAGAGATCGGCGAGTTGCGCCAGGCCCTTGCCAATGGCGATACGGCTTCGATCAAGGACGAGTTCGGCGACATGCTGTTTGCCTTCGTCAATCTCGGGCGTCATCTCAAGGTTGATTCCGAAGCGGCGCTCAGCGGCACCAACGAGAAATTCCGCTCGCGGTTCCACTATGTCGAGCTCGCTCTGGAAAGGTCCGGAAACACGCTTGAAAAGGCGACGCTCGACGAGATGGAGGCGCTTTGGCAGCAAGCCAAAAGCGCGAAGTAACGGCGATTACCCGTTGTTTTTACGGTGTAATCTGGTTTCTATCTCTTCGTGTGCGCTTCGCGTCGCTTTGAGCGACACGGTTATGCCGCCATCTTCATTGTCGGTGCGCGAGACGACGTCGCCATTGCGGTAGAGCCAGTCGACGAACCCAAGCTGGTCAGGCTGGAGCGTGACGGTCTGCGTTTCCAGTTCGCCTGAAACTCGTGTCTCGATGATCGCCTTCAGCACATCGATGCCCTCGCCGGTGGCGGCCGATATGGCAATCGGCGGCGCCTTGCTGCCGTCGATCCCGTCGGCGAGCAACCGCTCCCGGTTGCCTGCATCGAGCCGGTCGATCTTGTTCCACACTTCGATGACGCGCCTGCCGTCGCCGGCATCGACGCCGAGATCGGCGAGGATGCGCTCGACATCCTCGGCCTGGGCGGCCGTGTCGGGGTCCGAAATATCGCGCAAATGGATGACGAGATCGGCCTCGACCACCTCTTCGAGCGTTGCCCGGAAGGCCGCGATCAGATGCGTCGGCAGGTCCGAAATGAAACCGACCGTATCCGAAAGGATGACCGGCGTGCCGTGCGGCAGCCGCACTCGACGCAGTGTCGGGTCGAGCGTGGCGAACAGCATGTCTTCGGCCAGCACCCCTGCTCCGGTCAGCCTGTTGAACAGCGTCGACTTGCCGGCGTTGGTGTAGCCGACGATGGCCACGACCGGGAACGGCACTTTCTTGCGCTTGGCGCGGTGCAGGTCACGGGTGCGTCGCACGGTTTCGAGCTCGTGCTTGAGCTTGTTGATCTTGTCCTGCAGGACACGGCGGTCCGATTCGATCTGCGTTTCGCCAGGCCCGCCGAGGAAACCGGCACCGCCGCGCTGGCGCTCGAGGTGAGTCCAGCTTCGCACCAGCCGGCCCTTCTGATAGTTGAGGTGCGCCAGATCGACCTGCAGCGTGCCTTCCTTGGTCCGCGCGCGCTCGCCGAAAATTTCCAGGATCAGGCCGGTGCGATCCAGCACCTTGGCGTTCAATTCCTTCTCCAGGTTGCGCTGCTGCACCGGCGTCAGCGGATGGTCGACAATGACCAGTTCGGCACGGCCCTCTTTGACGATCTCGGCGAACTCCGCGACCTTGCCGCTGCCGAGCAGGGTGGCAGGCCGGGGATCGCTGACGGTCACAACAGCGGTATGGATCGGGTCGAGGTTTATGGCTTGGGCAAGGCCGACCGCCTCGTCGTGGCGGGCCTCGGCAGAACGCGTCAGGCGCGGGCGATTGGTGTCTTCGTCGCCGCGCGGCTGACGGGTAAGCACCGGCACGATGACCACGGCCCGGGTCGGGCCTTCGGCCTCCGCCCCCGGCTGATATGCTGGTTTTTCGCGAACGCTGCGATCCGCGTCTTTCTTACGTGCCAATCAGGCGCCCTGGCTTTCCTCGCCATCGAACATCTGAACCGGCTGGCTCGGCATGATCGTGGAAATGGCGTGCTTGTAGACGAGCTGGGAGTGGCCGTCTCGACGCAGCAGAACACAGAAATTGTCGAAGGAAGTGACCACGCCGGTCAGCTTCACGCCGTTGATGAGGAAGATGGTGAGTGGGTTTTTGCTTTTGCGAACTGAATTCAGGAACAGGTCCTGAAGATTTTGCGATCGTTCCGCCATTGTTCTTGTCTTTCGCCGATCCCCTTCGGTTTGCAGGCCAATGCGCCAAATTAGCTGGCACATGTCAAGCGCGCAAACACCGTCTTGCCGTCAATAACGACAAGCAGAACGAGATATATTGATGTTCATTCCACCTGTGCGGTTATCAGGCTGGACTTTTTTCCGCAACGTCAAAAAAGGCGTGCCGCAAGGAAAGTGTAATCGAGCCCGGATGGCCGTTGGCGACCGGAGCACCGTCGATCGCCACGATCGGCATGGCGATTGTGGTCGCGGAGCTGATGAAAACCTCGCGCGCGGCCTTGGCTTCGGCGACCGAAAAGCCCCGCTCCTCGATCTTCAGGCCGAGCTTGGCGGCCACGTCGAACAGCGTGGTGCGGGTGATGCCGCGCAGGATGCCGTGCTCGGCCGGACGCGTCACCAGCACGCCGTCCCTGGTGATGATCCAGGCGTTCGACGACCCACCTTCCTTGACGGTGCCGTCGGCATCGACGAACCAGGCTTCCTGGGCGCCGGCTTCCTTGGCCTTCTGCTTGGCGAGCACATTTGGCAGCAGGCCGACCGACTTGATGTCGACCCGGTCCCAACGGTTCTCCGGTACGGTGATGACCTTGATTCCGCTTTCGGCCCTCCTGGCGGCAGCAGCGGGGTCGGCTTTCCTGGCGGTAACCACCAGCGACGGCTTCGTGCCTGCCGGGAAAGCAAAATCACGGCTGGCGACGCCGCGCGTCACCTGAAGATAGACCAGGCCATCGGCGACATGGTTGCGGCGGACCACCTCGCGCAGGATAATCGGCAACACGCCCGGCGTGACCGGCCAGTCGATCGACAATTCGGTCAGCGAGCGGTTCAGCCGTCCGAGATGGCGAGGCATATCGACGATGAAGCCGCGCGCCACCTCGCAGACCTCGTAGACACCGTCGGCGAACTGATAGCCACGGTCCTCGATATGCACGAAAGCGTCGGCGTGAGCGACATAGCGCCCGTTCACATAGGCAATGCGCGGCATGGGTCACCCCTGAAGAAGTCTGCGCATGGCCCCCGAAAATCGGAATCCATTTTTCGGGGAAGACCATGCACAAAAAACAAAATGCTACAGCGTCCGTTGCGCGTCCCGAAAGACGTGCGGCAGCGTTTCTTATGCGATTCCGCCGCCGCCGTAACCGATAATTGCGTAGGCCACGACCGGATTGGCTGTCAGACGCCCAGCGACTTCAGCTTCCGGTGAAGCGCCGAGCGCTCCATGCCGATGAACTCGGCCGTCTTCGAGATGTTGCCGCCAAAACGGTTGATCTGGGCGATCAGATAGTCCTTCTCGAACTGTTCGCGCGCTTCACGCAACGGCAGCGCCATGATGTGCTGATCGGATTGGTTCGGCGTGCGCGGCATGACATCGCCGATCTCGGCAGGCAAGAGATCGGCGGTGATCGGTGCGTCGATATCGTCGCCGCGCGCCAGGATCATCAGCCGCTCGACGTTGTTGCGCAACTGGCGAACGTTGCCTGGCCAGTTGTGCGCCTGCAGCACCGCCAGCGCGTCGTCGCCGATGCGCCGCGGCCGGATGCCGGCCTGGCGGGCGATCTGCTTCATGAAATTGTCGACAAGATAGGGGATGTCCTCACGCCGCTCGGCCAATCCCGGCACCATAACCGGAACCACCGCCAGGCGGTGATAGAGATCCTCGCGGAAACGACCGTCGGCGATCATCGCCTCCAGGTTCTGCGACGTCGACGAAATGATGCGGACATCGACCTTGACCCGTTTGGTGCCCCCTACCCGCTCGAACTGCTGCTCGACCAGCACGCGCAAGATCTTGTTTTGCGTTTCGCGCGGCATGTCGGCCACTTCGTCGATGTAGAGAATGCCGCGATGGGCTTCCTCAAGCGCGCCGACCTTGCGTTCGACACCGTTTGATTCGGTGCCGAACAGCTCGACCTCCATGCGCTCGGGCGTGATGTTGGCGGCGCTCAGCGTGACAAACGGGGCGCCCTTGCGCGCCGACAGCGTGTGGATGGCGCGCGCCGCGAGTTCCTTGCCCGAGCCGGAGGGGCCGATGATCATGACGCGGCTGTTGGTCGGCGCGACGCGCTCGATGGTCTGGCGCAACTGACTCATCGCCGACGACATGCCGATCAGGTCGAAGGTCTCGCCGCTGCGCAGCTTGAGATCCGAAACCTCGCGTCTCAGCTTCGAGGTTTCAATCGCACGTTCGGCGATGAGGATCAGCCTGTCGGCCTTGAACGGTTTTTCGATGAAGTCATAGGCGCCGCGGCGGATTGCCGAGACCGCGGTCTCGATGTTGCCGTGGCCCGAGATCATCACCACCGGCAGGCTCGGATGCATCGTCTTGATCTCGTCCAGCAGCGCCAGCCCGTCCAGGCGCGAGCCTTGCAGCCAGATGTCGAGGAAAATCAGCCTCGGCGCCCGGTCGGCGATCGCCGCCAGGGCGCTGTCGGCATCGAATGCCGTGCGGGTTTCGTGACCTTCGTCGCTCAGGATACCGGCGACAAGCTCGCGGATGTCTTCCTCGTCATCGACGATGAGAATGTCAGACGCCATTACCGACCTTTTCAGTTTCTCTTTCGGGTTCTGTCCTGCCTTCGCCGCGCGACGGCACGGTGGCGGCGAGCGGCAGGATGATGCTGATCATCGCGCCTCGCCCGTCGTGGAAATCCGCCGGCGCGTCATGCAGTTCGAGCCGGCCGCCATGGTCCTCCACTATCTTCTTGACGATAGCGAGGCCGAGCCCGGTGCCCTTCTCGCGTGTCGTCATGTAAGGCTCGAGCAATCGTTGGCGGTTCTCACGCGGCAAGCCCTTGCCGTTGTCGATGACATCGATGCGAACCGCACCATCCTGGCGCCCGGCTTGAATCCGGATTATGCCGTGCGAGCGGTCCTTTTGATCAAGTCCGTCAATCGCCTCGGCTGCGTTCTTGATGACATTGCCAAAAGCCTGCGCCATCAGGCGGCTGTCGAATGTGCCTTTGAGCGGTTCGTTGCCGAATACGCGCTCGAAGGTGATATCGGAGCGGCTCACCTCGACGAGGAACGAGGCTTCGCGCAACGATTCGCGCAAATCAAGGGCCTTCATTTCGGGCTTGGGCATGCGTGCGAAGGCGGAGAACTCGTCGACCATGCGGCCGATGTCCTCCACTTGCCTGATGATCGTATCGGTGCATTGATCGAAAACCTCGCGGTCTTCGGTGATGACCTTGCCGTAGCGGCGCTTGATGCGCTCGGCGGAAAGCTGGATCGGTGTCAGCGGGTTCTTGATCTCGTGGGCGATGCGCCGCGCCACATCCGCCCAGGCCGAGGAACGCTGCGCCTGGACCAGATCGGTGATGTCGTCGACCGTCACGACATAGGATTTCTCCTCCGAACCGTCGTCGCCGGCCTCGACCGTGATCTGCACGTTGAAGGTGCGCTCCGCACCGGCGCGATAGAAGGTCACCTGCTCGCGATGGACGGGCTTGCCCGACTTGCGGCCGATCTCGAAGACGCGGCCGACATGCGGCAGCACGGCGGAGAGATTTTGCCCGAGTGCGGCGGTGGCGGATATGGCCAGCATCGTTTCGGCCGACCGGTTGACGATGGTGACGATGCCATAGGGATCGACGCCGATAACGCCGGCGGTGACACCGGCAAGCACGGCTTCCGAAAAACGCCGCCGCTCGTCGATCAAATCCTTGGCGGACAGAATCTCGTTACGCTGCGATTTCAGCTCCAGCAGCATCTTGTTGAAGGTGTCGCCGAGCGAGGCGACGTCGCCGTCGGAAGGCCGAACCGGCACGGCAACGTCGAGATTGCCGGTCGCGACCTCGTCGGCGGCGCCGATGAGCTGGCGGATCGGCCGCACCAGGCGGTCGGCCACGGCGATGCCCGTCCAGATGGCGGACAGGATGATGATCAGCGTCAGCGACAGATAGGGAAGTGCAAAGGCCACCTGCGAAGTGCGGCGACTGTCTTCGAGGCCGCGATATTCGTCGGTGTTGGACCTGACAATCTGCCGCGCCTTGATCACCTCGGGATCGACGAGCCGGATGGTGTAGAGATAGAGCCCTTCGATCTCGCGCAGCTTGACGATGGCGCCCATGATGTTGCGCGTCTTCGGCTCGATCAGCACCGGCCTGCCGTCAGCGGCACCGCTCATGGCGCCTTCCGGCGGCTCCGGCATGGCAAAATCGGCGTCGGTCTTGGCGCTCATCACGAACGAACCGTCGGACCTGATCAGTGCGGCATGGGCCAGCGAGCGTCCGACGGCTTCCTTGTTCATCAGATCGAGGAAACCGGTTCGATCGAGGCCGTAGAGCGTGCGGGAGGCGTCGAGATCGTAAGCCATCGACAGGGTCGTTCCCTGGAGATTGCGCGCGTTCTCCTGCACATAGGCATCGGCTATCGACAGCGACGAATTGACAATCGTCTTGGTGCGGATTTCGAACCAGCGATCCAGACCGATGTCGAGGGTGATCGAGGCGATGATCGCCACCATGATGGCGGGAATCGCGGCGACCAGTGCGAACATCGCGACGATCCGCACATGCAGCCGCGATGCCGCCTTGCCGCGCCGGCGCGCCATCACGATACGATGTACTTCGCGGCCAACCAGCGCGATCAGGAACAGGATGAACGCCGCATTGACGGCGATTAGCGCCAGCGTTGTGCTCTCGTCCGGCGTGATCGGCGTGGCACCGACGAGGATGGCGAAGGAGATCGCCGCCGTAACCAGCGCACCGGCAATTGCCACCACGCCCGGCAGCGCAAGCAGCCGGCGCCCGTCACTTGTGCGGGGTTCGCTGAAAAGCGTTTCGCTCAGTCTCGATGCCCGTGGAGCCATGTCGCCGTCTAGAGCCAGTGATTGCGTCGGATGTATGCAACGCATTGTGGCGATTATGCAACAAGTGTGGCCTGGACGGAACTGTTTCGGCGCTCGATCCCCCGGAAAAGGCTTCGCTCTGTCTCACCGGCCCGAAATTCGGGCACGATTTGATGAAAGAAAACGGCGCTCTAAGCTTGCCTGGTCGATTTGTAGACGTTGACGCCGAGTTCGCGAATCTTCTTGCGCAGGGTGTTGCGGTTGAGCCCGAGGAGTTCCGCAGCCTTGATCTGGTTGCCGCGGGTTGCCGTCATCGACGCGAGCACCAGCGGATATTCGACCTCGGAAAGGATGCGCTGATAGAGGCCGGCGGGCGGCAAATCGCCGGCGAACGACGCAAAATAGCGCTGCAGGAAATGTTCCACCGCCTGGCCGATGGACAGATCGTCGGGTATGAGGTTGCCGCCGCCGGGAACGACCGGCCGCTCGCCGGTCTTCAGTTCCGCCTCGATGACTTCGGCGGAAATCTCGTCCTGCGAATAGAGCGCGGCAAGTCTGCGGACAAGATTTTCGAGCTCGCGCACGTTGCCTGGCCACGGATAGCGCTTCATCAGCTCGATGCCGCCCGTGGAAATGCGCTTGGTCTGCAGGCCTTCGCTGGCGCCAAGCTTGAAGAAGTGCCGGACGAGATCCGGAACGTCCTCGGACCGCTCGCGCAGCGCCGGCAGCCTTAGCGGCACGACATTCAGGCGATAGAACAGATCCTCGCGGAAAAGCCCCTGATTGATCAGCGTGCGCAGATCCTTGTTGGTGGCGGCGACGATCCGCACGTCGGTCTTGATCGGCGTGCGGCCGCCGACGGTGGTGTATTCGCCCTGTTGCAGGACACGCAGCAGGCGGGTCTGCGCCTCCATCGGCATGTCGCCGATCTCGTCAAGGAAGAGCGTGCCGCCTTCGGCCTGCTCGAAACGGCCGGTGGAGCGGTTCTGCGCGCCGGTGAAGGCGCCTTTCTCGTGCCCGAACAGTTCCGATTCGATCAGGTCGCGCGGGATCGCAGCCATGTTGATCGCGACAAAGGGGCCGCCGCGGCGGCGGCCATACTCGTGCAGCGCGCGCGCCACCAGTTCCTTGCCGGTGCCCGATTCGCCTGAAATCATTACCGTCAGGTCGGTCTGCATCATGCGCGCCAGCATGCGGTAGATATCCTGCATGGCGGCCGAGCGGCCGACCAGCGGCATCGTTTCCGGCGGCTCGTCCGCCCGTGCATCGATCTTCGGCCGTCGGGGCTCGGAAAGCGCCCGGTTGACGATGTTGAGAAGCTCGGTCAGGTCGAACGGTTTCGGCAGATATTCGTAGGCGCCGGTTTCGGAAGCGCGAATCGCGGTCATGAACGTGTTCTGGGCGCTCATGACGATGACGGGCAGTTCCGGTCGCGCCTTCTTGATGCGCGGCAGCATGTCGAAGGCGTTTTCGTCCGGCATGACCACATCGGTGATGACGAGATCGCCCTCGCCCGCGGCCACCCAGCGCCACAGCGTCGAGGCGTTGGATGTAACACGCACCTCATGGCCGACGCGCGAAAGCGCCTGATTGAGGACGGTGCGGATGGCCGCATCGTCGTCGGCGACGAGAATATTGCCGCGAACCGTCATTTGCGGTCTCCTTCGCCGTCGTCGTCTGTGCCGAACGGCGTTTCTTTCCAGGCTGGCATCAGGATGCGGAAGGTGGTTGCGCGCGGCGTCGAATCGCATTCGATGATGCCGCCATGCTCGCCGACGATTTTCGCGACCAGCGCCAGACCAAGTCCCGACCCGTTAGGCTTGGTGGTGATGAAGGGATCAAACAGGATCGGCAGGATATCTTCGGAGACGCCAGAACCGTTGTCGCGCACGCAAAATTCCAGCGGCAGCGACACGCGGCCCTGCGATCCTGGAACGGAAACACGAATGCCCGGCCGGAACGCGGTCGACAGGGTGATCTCGCCTTGCGGGTCGCCGCCAATGGCCTCGGCCGCATTCTTGACCAGGTTGAGGAACACCTGGATGAGTTGGTCGCGGTTGGCGAAAACCGGAGGCAATGATGGATCATAATCCTCCAATATCTTGATCCGCTTGGCAAAACCGTTCTTGGCAATCGCCTTCACATGGTCGAGCACGACATGGATGTTGACCGGATAGCGATCGACGGGCCGCTCGTCGGAAAACACCTCCATGCGATCGACCAGCGAGACGATGCGGTCGGTCTCGTCGGTGATCAGCCGGGTCAGCGCGCGATCCTCGTCGGAAGCCGACAATTCGAGCAGTTGGGCAGCACCCCGGATGCCGGATAGCGGGTTCTTGATCTCGTGGGCGAGCATCGCGGCAAGGCCGGTCACCGAGCGTGCCGCACCGCGGTGCGTCATCTGACGATCGATCTTGTCGGCCATCGACCGTTCCTGGAACATCACCACGACGGAGCCCGGGAATTCCGACACCGGCGCGACATAGAGGTCGACGACCTTCTCGATGCCGAGGCGCGGCGACGATACGTCGACCCGGTATTCGTTGACGGGTGCCCGGCGCTCGCGCACCTGGTCGACAAGCGTCAGCAACGGACTGCCGAATGGAATGAGCTTGGGTAATGTGTTGCGGGCGAGCATGGTCGCGCTCGAGCGGAAGAAATCCTCGGCATCGGCGTTGGCGAAGGTGATGAACCCTTCCGCATCGAGCATGATCACCGGGCGGCGGATGGTGTTGAGCACGATGTGTGCGGCGTCCGCCATGTCCGCGTTTTGTGCAACGGTGGCATTCATGCTGCGCTCCGCAGGTTCATCGGTTCGGCAGCGCTTGAAAACACCTCGTGCAACGCGGCAATGACGCGGACGGGCTCGAAGCAGGTAAGGATGGCCTTTCGCTGTTCATCGACGACGCCAGCGGCGTGGCGGTCGAGATACCAGCCAAGATGCTTGCGCGCCTGTCGCACGCCGCTTTCGATGCCGTAGAGCGATAGCATGTCGTGGTAGTGAGCAACGACGTAGTCGGCCAGCGCTTGCGTGCTTTCCGGCACACCGGGCGTCATCTCTTTTGCCGCGGCTGCCGCGATGCTGCCTGCCGTCCAGGGTGCGCCGTAGTGGGCGCGGCCGATCATCACCGCGTCGGCGCCCGACTGGTCGAGGATCATTGCTGCCTCCGCCGGCGAGCCGACATCGCCATTGGCAACGACCGGGATCGAAACAGCCTGCTTTATGCGTGCGATGGCGCGCCAGTCGGCCTTGCCCTGGTAGAACTGGCAGCGCGTGCGGCCATGTACCGTCACCATCTGAACCCCCGCCTGCTCGGCGCGGCGCGCCAGTATCGGCGCATTGAGCGCGCTTTCGTCCCAGCCGAGTCGCATCTTGACCGTGACCGGCACCTCGACGGCGCCGACCACCGCCTCGATCAGCGACAAAGCGTGATCGAGATCGCGCATCAGCGCCGAACCGGCATAGCCGCCCGTCACCTTCTTGGCCGGGCAGCCCATGTTGATGTCGATGATGTCGGCGCCCTCGCCCGCGGCTATACGGGCGCCCTCTGCCATATGTACCGCCTCACGGCCGGCAAGCTGGACCATGTGCACCGGCAGCCCGGAATGGCGGATGCGCAGGCCGCAACCGGCTCTGCCCCTGGCAAGTTCGCCGCTCGCCACCATCTCCGACACCACCAACCCGGCGCCATGCGCATAGGCACGCTGCCGGAACGGCTCATCTGTTATGCCCGACATGGGGGCGAGAAAAGCGCGATTGCGGATTCTCACACGACCCACATCCAGCGGAGATGCCAATTTGGTCAGGTCAAGCATGCACAAAAACCAAGCATTTTTAATAGCTGCACATTCACTAGCCAGAATGGCGGCAATGTGCAACGCGCAATGACGTCGCATTAAGGCGCATTTGGGAAAATGCTGGCACTAGCCAAAGTGCGATGCGTGTTGGGGACGCTATTGGCACTTTGCATCTGCGCATGATCTGTTCCGAAAAGCGATTCCACTTTTTGGGATGATGCGCTAAGCGTCTCGGCATGACAGACGCAAGCAAAAAGCAGGCTTTGGCTGCGGACGACAAGGTTGCCGTCGTTATCGTCGCCGCCGGCCGCGGCGCGCGCGCCGGTCAGGCCGACGGGCCGAAGCAATACCAAAGGATCGGCGGCCGTGCCGTCATCGCGCGCACATTGGACGTGTTTTTGGCGCATCCGCGAATCGGTCCTGTCGTCGTCGCCATTCATGCCGACGACAGCGAGCTTTTTCGCAGCGCCGCCGGCGCCAACGCCGATCGGGTCGTCACGGTGACTGGTGGCGCGTCCAGGCAGGACTCCGTGCGGCTCGGATTGCTTGCGCTGAGAAGCCATGCGCCGCGCCGGGTTCTGGTCCATGATGCCGTCCGCCCGTTCGTCGACGCGGAATTGATAGACCGCACGGTCGCCGCCATCGGCGAGCGCCAGGGAGCGCTGCCTGCCCTGCCCGTCGCCGATACGCTGAAACGTGAATCGGCCGCCGGCATGATCGGCGAGACGGTTTCCAGGAACGGGCTTCATGCCGCGCAGACGCCGCAGGGCTTCCCGTTCTGGCCGATCCTGGCTGCCCACGAAAAGGCCCATCATCTGGGCAAGGCGGACTTCACCGACGACGCCGCGATTGCCGAATGGGCGAATATTCCAGTGAAAATCGTCCCGGGCTCGCCGGAAAATGTCAAACTCACCTGGGCAAGGGATATCTCGATGGCGGATCAGCGGCTTTCCGGCGAACGGCCGCGTTTTCCGGACATCCGCACCGGCAATGGCTACGACGTCCATGCCTTCGAGCCCGGCGACCATGTCGTCCTGTGCGGCGTCTCCATCCCGCACGACAAGAAGCTGTCCGGCCATTCGGACGCCGATGTCGGCCTGCACGCCTTGACCGACGCGCTGCTCGCCACTTGCGGCGCCGGCGACATCGGCACGCATTTCCCGCCATCGGACCCGCAGTGGAAAGGCGTGGCCTCGCGGATCTTCGTCGAGCATGCGGCAGAACTGGTACGCGCGCGCGGCGGGCGCATCGCCAATGCCGACATCACGCTGATCTGCGAGGCGCCGCGCGTCGGCCCGCATCGCGAAGCGATGACCGAAATCCTTTCGGCAATGCTGGCGATTTCCCGGGACCGCATCTCGATCAAGGCGACAACCAACGAAAAGCTCGGCTTTGTCGGACGCGAGGAAGGCATAGCCGCCATCGCCACCGCCAGCGTCGTGTTTCCAGGTGATGTCCCCGAATGAGCAACAGCGATCTCGCAGATGCCCTGCTTCAAGCCTGCCAACAGCGCGGCATCATGCTGGCGACGGCCGAGAGCTGCACCGGCGGCATGATCATCGCCGCCTTGACCGACATCGCCGGCTCTTCGACAGTGGTTGACCGCGGTTTCATCACCTATTCCAACGAGGCCAAGACTGAGATGCTCGGCGTTTCCGCCGCCACGCTCGAGGCGCACGGCGCGGTCTCACGGGAAACGGCGGTCGAGATGGCGGCCGGCGCCTTGGACCATTCGCGCGCCGGGCTAACCCTTGCCGTCACCGGCATTGCCGGTCCGGGCGGCGGCTCGACGGAAAAGCCCGTCGGCCTGGTCTGGTTCGGTATCGCCTTGACCGGCCGGCCGGTCGTCAGCGAATGCCAGTTGTTTGCCGACAAAGGCCGCAAGTTCATCCGCCGGGAGACGGTCAGGCACGCGCTTGAACTGGGCTTGCGCGCGCTCGCTGCGGATCAGGCTGCCGGCGCTGCGCCATAGATGACGTCGGCGCGCTTCTCGAACGCCTCGGAAAACATGCGGAAGGCGCGATCGAACATCGCTCCCATCACCGCACCCAGAATACGACTCTTGAATTCGTAGTCGATGAAGAAGCAGACATTGCAGCCGCCGTCGGCCGGCTCGAAACGCCAGGCATTGCTCAGATATTTGAACGGACCGTCGATATATTTGACGTCGATGGCCTTCTCGTCAGGCTTTAGCAACACCTGCGTGGTGAAAGTCTCGCGGATCGCCTTGTAGCCAATGCTCATGTCGGCGACGAGGAGGGTGCGTCCGTCGCGTTCCTTGCGCGAGCGAACCGTCAGCGCCTCGCAAAGCGGCAGGAATTGCGGATAGGATTCGACATCGGCGACCAGAGCGAACATCTGTTCCGGCGTATGCGCAACGCGGCGATGGGCTTCGAATTGTGGCATGAAACCAGTGTGTTAGGCGGACTTCTTGAGAAACGCTTCCCGTGCCGCGCGCAGCTTGGCGAAATCGTCCCCGGCGTGATGCGACGAACGCGTCAGCGGGCTCGATGCCACCAGCAGGAAGCCCTTGGTCTTGCCGATCGTCTCGAAGGACTTGAATTCCTCCGGCGTGACGAAACGGATCACCGGATGGTGCTTTTTCGATGGCTGCAGATACTGACCGATGGTCATGAAGTCGACATTGGCCGAACGCAGATCGTCCATCAATTGCAGGATCTCGTTCCGCTCCTCGCCAAGGCCAACCATGATGCCGGATTTGGTGAAGATCGAGGGATCGAGTTCCTTGACCCGCTGCAGCAGCCTGATCGAATGGAAATAGCGGGCGCCCGGCCGGACCGTCAGATAGTTCGACGGAACGGTCTCCAGATTGTGGTTGAACACATCAGGCTTGGCCGCCACCACGATCTCCAGCGCGCCGTCCTTGCGCAGGAAGTCGGGCGTCAGGATTTCGATCGTCGTCGAAGGCGTTGCCGCCCTGATGGCGCGGATGACCTCAGCAAAGTGCTGAGCGCCGCCATCGGCGAGATCGTCGCGGTCGACCGAGGTGATGACGACATGGGTTAGACCCATTTGCTTGACGGCGTGGGCGATGCGCGCCGGTTCATCGGGATCGAGTGCGGTCGGAATGCCGGTAGCGACGTTGCAGAAGGCGCAGGCGCGCGTGCAGATCTCGCCCATGATCATGAAGGTGGCGTGCTTCTTCTCCCAGCACTCACCGATATTGGGGCACCCGGCCTCTTCGCACACCGTCACCAGCCTGTGCGACTTCACGATGTCGCGCGTCTCGGCATAGCCTTTCGACATCGGCGCCTTGACGCGGATCCAGTCGGGCTTGCGCAGCACATCCTGGTCAGGCTTGTGCGCCTTTTCAGGATGCCGCAGGCGCGGCGCATTGGCGATCGTGTCGAGGACGGTGACCATCAGAAATCCAGTTCATTCGCGATCGCTTCCGCGTTCGCTTACAGCAAGTCATCTAGGACTTTTCGCTGCAAAGAAAAAGGCCGCGGCGGCGCATGCCGCCACAGCCGTTTTCGCATGGCAAGAGTTCAGCAACTAACGGCGCACCATGCGCCCTGCCAAGATCAGCAGGCAGGCGCCAACGAAACCGGTGATCAGATAGGCGATCCAGCCGGTGCCGAAGGCGCCGATGTTGAGCGCCTGCAGGATGGCATTCAGCACGATCGCGCCGACGATGCCCAGAACGATGTTCATCAAGATGCCCATGTTGCTTTTCATGAACATCTCGGCAAGCCAGCCCGCCAGCCCGCCGATGATGATGGCTGCGATCCAGCCCACGCCATTCACGTCCATATGCCCTCTCCTTGTGTGACGAATGCATCCGGAAACGAATTACCTTGCGGTTGAGTTCCTTGGCTCTCACGTGCCGAGTCTCACGCACTCAATTTATCATGCGTTCAGCGCGCGGCCATAGGCGTCGAGCACGCTTTCCTTCATCATCTCCGACAGCGTCGGATGCGGGAAGATCGTGTGCATCAGCTCTTCCTCGGTGGTCTCCAGGTTCATCGCCACGACAAAGCCCTGGATCAGCTCGGTCACTTCGGCGCCGACCATATGCGCGCCGAGCAACTGCCCGGTCTTCTTGTCGAAGATGGTCTTGACGAAACCCTGGTCCTCGCCGAGCGCGATGGCTTTGCCGTTGGCGGCGAACTGAAAGCGGCCGACGCGGATGTCCTTGCCTTCGGCCTTGGCTTTCGCTTCGGTCAACCCGACGGAGGCAACCTGCGGGTTGCAATAGGTGCAGCCCGGAATCTTCAGCTTGTCAGTGGCGTGCACGCCGGGGACGTTGGCGATCTTTTCCACGCAGACCACGCCTTCATGCTCGGCCTTGTGGGCGAGCATAGGCGGGCCGGCAACGTCGCCGATGGCATAGATGCCGGGCACATTGGTGTTGCCGTAACCGTCGACGACGACGCAGCCGCGCTCGGTCTTCACGCCGAGCGCCTCGAGGCCGAGATTCTCGATATTGCCCTGCACGCCGACGGCCGAGATCATCCGGTCGGCGGTGATCTTCTCGACCTTGCCGTCCTTCATCTCGACATGCGCGGTTACCGAGTTCGCAGATTTTTCGACCTTGGTGACCTTGGCATCGAGGATGATCTTCATGCCTTGCTTCTCGAACTGCTTTTGCGCGAATTTCGAGACCTCTGCGTCCTCGACCGGCATCACCGCCGGCAACAGCTCGACCACCGTCACCTCCGCGCCCATGGTGCGGTAGAATGAGGCGAATTCGATGCCGATTGCGCCCGAACCCATCACCAGCAGCGATTTCGGCATCTCCTTCGGCACCATCGCTTCGAAATAGGTCCAGATCAGCTTGCCGTCGGGCTCGATGCCGGGCAACGCCCGCGGCCTGGCGCCGGTCGCCAGGATGATGTGCTTGGCAGTGCATGTGCCCTCGCCCTTGACGCCCCTGGGCGCCGGCGGCTGTGGCTCCATCGGCTTCTTCGACGATTTCGACACGACGATCTCGCCCGGTCTGTCGCCGGAAGCCGGTTTGGACAGCCTGGCTTCGCCCCAGATGACATCGACCTTGTTCTTCTTCATCAGGAAGGCGACGCCGCCGTTCAGCCGCAGCGAGACCTTTCGCGAGCGGTCGACCACGGCAGCGGTATCGACGCTGACCTTGCCGTCGATCTTCAAGCCGTAGTCCTTCAAATGATCCGAGTAGTGCATGATCTCGGCCGAACGCAGCAGCGCCTTGGTCGGGATGCAACCCCAGTTGAGGCAAATGCCGCCGAGATGCTCGCGCTCGACGATCGCTGTCTTGAATCCGAGTTGGGCGGAACGCACCGCCGTGACATAGCCGCCGGGGCCGGAGCCGATGATGATGACGTCGTAGTTCTCAGCCACGGATTTCTCCCATGATTCTCTAGAGTTCCAGCATGACGCGCACGATTGGCGCCAATGCCTGCCCGATTTTCCGCGTGTTCTCTGCGTCGAGATGGACGCCGTCGAGTGGCGTGGTCTCGGCTACCGAGCCGGCATCGAAGAAGCCGCAGCCGACCTCATCGGCAAGGACAGAATATTGCGGCGCCAGCCGCTTCGACGCTTCATCGCCGCCGGCGAACATTTCTTTGAATTCGGCGTTTTCCGTGCGGCTGACGGCGGGCGGCGCGACGATCAGGATTTGCGGCGACGGCCAATCGAACGGGTAGTCGTGACCGCGCACGATGTCGATCAGGCGCTGCATGCCTTGCTTGGCGGCGACCGGATTGCCGTGAATCCACGGCTTCATGTCGTTGGCGCCGAGCATAATGATGACCAGGTCGATCGGCGCATGCGTCATCAGGATCGTCGGCAGCACTCTTGCGCCGTTACGGTCGGCGCCGGCCAGATGGTCGTCGAAAGCCGTTGTGCGGCCGTTCAAGCCTTCGGCGATGACCTCGATACCGCCTCCCAACGTCGCCTGCAGCACACTCGGCCAGCGGTCGTTGAGCGGGTGACGATCCAGACTTGCCGCATCATAGCCCCAGGTGAGCGAATCGCCGTAGCAAAGGACTGTTTTCATGCGTTTGCCCCACTCCGGTCGAAATTCGCCTGCGCGCGCCTCACCCGCCAACCCACGAACAGCCAATGCACGACGATCGTTGCGACGCTGGAAAGGCTGAAGGCAAAAAGGCTGGTGAAGAGTTTTTCCGCACCCCCTCCTTCCTTTCTAGACCAGCATGCCCATCGGGTTTTCGATCATGCGTTTGAAGGCGACAAGGAGTTCGGCGCCGAGCGCCCCGTCGACGGCGCGGTGATCGGTCGACAATGTCACCGACATGATTGTCGCTGTTCTGATCTCACCGTTCTTGACCACCGCGCGCTCCTCGCCGGCGCCGACCGCCAGGATCGTCGCATGCGGCGGGTTGATGACGGCGGCAAAGTCCTTGATGCCGAACATGCCGAGATTGGACACCGCCGTGGTGCCGCCCTGGTATTCTTCCGGCTTCAGCTTGCGGCTGCGCGCGCGGCTGGCAAGATCCTTCATCTCGTTGGAGATGACCGACAGCGTCTTTTCGTCGGCGCGCCGGATGATCGGCGTGATCAGCCCGCCGGGGATCGACACGGCGACACCGACGTCGGCATGCTTGTGCTTGACCATGGCGCTCTCGGTCCATGACGCATTGGCATCCGGCACCGCCATCAGCGCCATTGCCATCGCTTTGATGATCATGTCGTTGACCGACAGCTTGTAGGCCGGCGCCTCACCCTTGTCGGTCTTCTTCACCGGGGCGGCCGCATTGAGCTGCGCGCGCAGGGCCAGAAGCGCATCAAGCTCGCAGTCGAGCGTCAGGTAGAAGTGCGGGATGGTGGTCGTGGCCTCGACCAGCCGGCGCGCAATGGTCTTGCGCATGTTGTCATGCGGGACAAGCTCGTAAGAGCCGTCGGCAAACAGTTTCAGCACCTGGTCGTCCGACATTGGCTTGGCTGCGGCCGCCGGAGCCGGAGCGCCGGCAGGTGCGGCTTTCGCGGCGGGTGCCGCCTTGGCGCCGCCGCTGGAAATCGCTGCGTCGACATCGGCCTTGACCACGCGCCCATGCGGGCCGGAGCCGGTCACGGCGGAGACATCGACACCGGCTTCCCGGGCGATGCGACGGGCCAGCGGCGAGGCGAAGGTGCGACCGTCCGACTGGCTGATCTCCCCCCTTGTGGGGGAGATGGCCGGCAGGCCAGAGGGGGGCGCCTCGTTCCTTGCCGCTGGCGGGACAGCGCCCCCCTCTGTCGACTTCGTCGACATCTCCCCCACGGGTGGGGAGATTGGCGCCTTATCCTGTTTTGCCTCGGCCTTTGCCGGCGCAGCGCCGTCGCCGCTTTTCGCGGCAGCCGCCGCATCTTCACCTTCGGCCGCGAGCACGGCGATCAGCGCGTTGACCTTGACGCCTTCGGTGCCGGCTGGAACCACCAGCTTGGCCACCGTGCCCTCATCGACGGCTTCGACTTCCATCGTCGCCTTGTCGGTCTCGATCTCGGCGATCACGTCGCCCGGCGAAACCTTGTCGCCCTCCTTGACCAGCCACTTGGCAAGATTGCCCTCTTCCATCGTGGGCGACAGGGCCGGCATGGTGATGTTGATCGGCATTTTTCCTCCTCAGTTCCGCCCGGTTAGCGAACGGTGCTGGATATTGAACTGCTCCGACATTCTGCCTCGATAGCCTTCTTCCAATGCCTGAAGCGTCTCGATTTCAGGGATGCCATCTTGTTCCAGTCTCATCCTGGCTATGTGCATGCCGACATCCGCGAGCACCATGCCCCAGTTGTGAGCGTTTGGTCCAAAGAGGTCTTGCATCGTGACGACCGCGTCCGAACCAATCCAGACGCGGAGTATTTCATCGAATTCGCTGTTCTCGACGACCACCGCGGGAACTTCTAGTTCGCGCGACATCTTGTTAACCCCGGTACGTCACGGCTTTCACCGCCTCGATGACTTCCGCGACATTGGGCAATGCCAGCTTTTCGAGGTTTGCCGCATAGGGCATCGGCACGTCCTTGCCGGCAATGGTGATGACCGGCGCGTCGAGGAAATCGAAGGCGCGCTGCGACACCTGGCTGGCGATGTGGTCGCCGACCGAGCTCTGCGGGAATCCTTCCTCCACCACCACGAGACGATTGGTCTTCTTGACCGAGGCGATGATGGTGTCGAAATCGAGAGGGCGGATGGTCCTGAGGTCGATGATCTCGGCATCGATGCCCATGCCACGCAATTCGGCCTCTGCCTCCACCGTGTAGCTCATGCCGATGCCGAAAGAGACGATGGTGACATCCTTGCCCGACTTGTGGATGCGCGCCTTGCCGATCGGCAGCACGAAATCGTCGATCTTCGGCACATCGAAGGACTGGCCGTAGAGGATTTCGTTCTCGAGGAAGATGACCGGGTTCGGGTCACGGATCGCGGCCTTCAGCAATCCCTTGGCGTCGGCGGCGGTGTAGGGCATCACCACTTTGAGGCCGGGAATGTGGCTGTACCAGGCGGCATAGCACTGTGAGTGCTGGGCGGCGACGCGGGCGGCCGCGCCGTTTGGCCCGCGGAAGACGATGGGCGCGCCCATCTGGCCGCCGGACATATAGAGCGTCTTGGCGGCAGAGTTGATGATATGATCTATCGCCTGCATGGCGAAGTTGAAGGTCATGAACTCGACGATCGGCCTCAGGCCGGCCATCGCCGCGCCAACACCGACGCCGGCAAAACCGTGCTCGGTGATCGGTGTGTCGACGACGCGACGCGCCCCGAATTCCTGCAGCAGCCCTTGCGTGATCTTGTAAGCGCCCTGGTACTCGGCGACCTCCTCGCCCATCACGAAGACGTCTGCGTCACGGCGCATTTCCTCGGCCATCGCGTCACGCAGCGCTTCGCGCACCGTGGTCGAGACCATCTCCGTGCCGGCCGGGATGTCGGGATCGGCGGCGATTTCGGTTCTCGGCGCCGCGGCGACAGGTGCTGCGCCCTCGCTTTTGGCCGCAGCAGGCGCTGGCGCTGCAGTTTCCGCCTTGGCAGGTTCCTCGCCGATGCCTTCGCCTGCCTTGTCGATGTCTTCACCATCAACGGCGAGCACGGCGATCAGCGTGTTGACCTTGACACCTTCGGTGCCGGCAGGAACCACGATCTTGGCTAGCGTGCCTTCGTCGACGGCCTCGACTTCCATCGTCGCCTTATCGGTTTCGATCTCGGCGATCACATCACCAGCGACAACCTTATCGCCCTCTTTCTTCAACCATTTGGAAACATTGCCCTCTTCCATAGTCGGCGAGAGAGCGGGCATGAGAATTTCGATCGGCATGGCCTTGCCCTCTCGTTACAGTACGATATCGGTCCAGAGCTCGGACGGATCCGGCTCTGCGTCGTTCTGGGCAAATTCGGCGGCGTCGGCGACAATGTCGCGGACCTCCTTGTCGACCGCTTTGAGCTCGTCCTCATCAGCCCACTTCTTGTCGAGCAGGCGCGCCTTGACCTGCTCGATCGGGTCGCGCTCGGAGCGCATCTTCTGCACTTCTTCCTTGGAGCGGTATTTTGCCGGATCGGACATCGAGTGGCCGCGGTAGCGATAGGTCTGCATTTCGAGAATCAGCGGCCCCTTGCCGTCACGGCACCATTCGGTGGCGAGATCGCCGGCTGCCTTGACCGCGCGGACGTCCATGCCATCGACCTGGATGCCCGGGATCTTGAAGGAGGCGCCGCGGTGCGAAAAATCCGTCTCGGCCGACGAACGCGTTACCGAGGTGCCCATGGCATAGCGGTTGTTCTCGATGATGAAGATCACCGGCAGCTTCCACAGCGAGGCCATGTTGAAGCTCTCATAGACCTGGCCCTGATTGGCGGCGCCGTCGCCGAAATAGGTCAGTGTCACATTGTTGTTGCCACGATAGCGATTGGCGAAGGCGAGGCCGGTGCCGAGCGAAACCTGCGCGCCGACAATGCCGTGGCCGCCGTAAAAATGCTTCTCCTTGGAGAACATGTGCATGGAGCCGCCCTTGCCCCTGGACAGGCCGCCGCGGCGCCCGGTCAATTCGGCCATGACGCCGCGCGGCGACAGTTCCATCGCCAGCATGTGACCATGGTCGCGGTAGGCGGTGATCATCTGGTCGCCGTCGATCAGCGCCATCTTCATGCCGGTGACAACTGCTTCCTGGCCGATATAGAGGTGGCAGAAGCCGCCGATGAAGCCCATGCCGTAGAGCTGGCCGGCCTTTTCCTCGAAGCGGCGGATCAGCAGCATGCGCCGGTAGGCGTCAAGCTCCTCATCCTTGGTGAAGTCGACAGGTTTGGGGGCTGAAAGCCCTGCCGATTTGCCGTCGGATTTGGGTTTGGTTTTGGCAGGCGCTTTTCTGGCGGCGGTGGCCATTCATCACTCCCTGTTGGCGTCTCTTGCGGACACTGAGGGAGATCAGTTCTCCCCACCGATTTGGCAAAGGCTAACACGCGGGAAAGCGTTTCGCCATGCTGAAAAATGCATGGCTGACATGCGTCTAAGCGATTAAAATCGTTGAAAATATCGGCGATTAACTTGAATTCGGTTATCTTGCCGTAGCCGGCAACATGATGGTGATTTCGTCGGCGTGGGACACATTGAGCGCCTTGCGCGCCTGCTCGTCGAGCATGTCCTTCTCCAGCGTGCCCTGATGCATGAGCTGAACACGCCGCTGCAGATCGAGCCGGCGCGCCTTGACGGCATCGAGCTTACCTTGCAGGTCGACGGCTTCGGCTTGCAACCGGTATTTGGAATAGATGCCGAATTCGCCGTGGTAGGCATGAAAGCCGAAATAGGCGAGGAACGCCACGCAGAGCGAGGGGATGATCAGCCGACCGGTATTTCTCTGCTTGTGCTGACGTGTCCACATGACCCAAATCCCTTAGAGCGCCGCGCGCGCCTGGACGCGCAAAGGGCACTCTAACCACTCTGCGACCTAGCCCTTTCTCGCCCGATTGTGCTTAATGGACGGTTACGGACGACCGGATCTGGCGGTGTTGAAACAAAAAAGGCGAGAATGCCCCGCCCTTTCGTTTTCGGATTTTCTGGGTTTTAGGATTTTCTGCGGCTCAGCCCTTCACGATCGACTTGCCGGCGTAGAGCGCCTGCTTGCCGAGCTCTTCCTCGATGCGGATGAGCTGATTGTACTTGGCCATGCGATCCGACCGCGACAGCGAACCCGTCTTGATCTGCCCGCAATTGGTGGCGACGGCGAGATCGGCGATGGTCGAATCTTCGGTTTCGCCCGAGCGGTGCGACATGACCGCGGTGTAGCCGGCTTTGTGCGCGGTCTCGACGGCATCGAGCGTTTCGGTCAGTGAGCCGATCTGGTTGACCTTGACCAGGATAGAATTGGCGACGCCCATGCGGATACCGTCGCGCAGCCGGGCCGTATTGGTGACGAACAGATCGTCGCCGACCAGCTGGGTCTTGTTGCCGATGAGGTCGGTCAGCGTTTTCCAGCCGTCCCAGTCGTCTTCGGCCAGCCCATCCTCGATGGTGATAATCGGATAGTCCGCGGCGAGCTTGGCCAGATACTTGGCCTGGGTCTTCGGATCGCGGGTCTTTTTCTCGCCTTCATAGACGTAGTTGCCGTCCTTGAAGAATTCGGTCGCGGCGCAGTCGAGGCCGAGCGCAACCTCTTCGCCCGGCTTGAAGCCGGCCTTCTCGATCGATTCCATGATGAAATCGAGCGCTGCGGGCGCGCTTTTCAAGTTAGGAGCGAAGCCACCCTCGTCGCCGACATTGGTGTTGTGGCCGGCGTCCTTCAGCCGCTTCCTCAGCGTATGGAAAATTTCCGAACCCCAGCGCAAGCCGTCACGCAGTGTCGGCGCACCGATCGGCAGGATCATGAATTCCTGGAAATCGATCGGGTTGTCGGCATGGGCGCCACCGTTGATGATGTTCATCATCGGCACCGGAAGCACATGCGCCTTGGTGCCGCCGACATAGCGGTAGAGCGGCAGGCCAGCCGCTTCCGCCGCAGCCTTGGCCACCGCCAGCGACACGCCAAGGATCGCATTGGCGCCGAGGCGGCTCTTGTTGGGTGTGCCGTCGAGCTCGATCATGGTCTGGTCGATGTGGATCTGGTTCTCGGCTTCCATCCCGCCGATCGCCTCGAACAGCTCGCCATTGACGGCCTCTACCGCCCGCAGGACGCCCTTGCCGAGGTAGCGGGCGCCGCCGTCGCGCAGCTCGACCGCCTCATGCGCGCCGGTCGAGGCGCCGGAAGGCACCGCAGCGCGGCCCATCGAGCCGTCTTCGAGCACGACGTCGACCTCGACGGTCGGGTTTCCGCGGCTGTCCAGGATTTCGCGCCCGACAATGTCGATGATGGCAGTCATTGCGATGTCCCCGATTGATCTGACGAAGCGTCGCGCACGTCTTAGCCAAAGTGCCGCAAAACGCAATCGGGGCGTCCGCAAATAGTGCCGCCACTTCCGCCACATCGAATCACGAAGCACAAATTGCTGTCATCATAAGTCATGTCAGTCATAGGCCTTGGCGGCATGCGGCTTTCTGGTTTATGCTCACAGCTGCGCGGGGCGAAACAGGAGGAGTTTCGCCATGTCTCAGTTGAGCGGTATTGTGAGTTTGTTCCTGATCGCGGCGGCGTTTTTGACGTCGTGTGACACTCAGCAGCCTCAACAGGGCGCGGTAGAGTTGTCCACCCTTGCAGCGGAGTAGATATCCCAGAGAAAAGGCCCCCGGTTCAACCGGGGGCCTTTTGATTCCGGCAGAGCAAGATCAATGCCAATAAGGCTCGACCCTGTAGTAACTGTATGAAGCATCACGCGCGGCCTCGCCGTCGGCGCCCGTCAATTCGTTGATCGAATAGGCGGGAGCTGCCTTCAGTTGCTCCTTGGTGAACGGCACGACATAGCCGCCCTTGTTCTCGTCATAGTCGAGGCTCGCCCACGGAATGGCGTGGTATTTCTCGCCGATGCCGAGAAATCCGCCAAAGCCGATCACGGCAAACATGATTCCATTCGACAATTTGTCGAGCATGACATCCTCGATGTCGCCGATGTGCGTGCCTTCCGTGTTGTAGACGGAAGTGCCGATCACCCGCGAGGCAGCGATGGCTTCAGTGTGTCCTGTCTGGGTTGTCATGATGTGCTCCTCTTGTCGTTCACTTCAGCTTCGACAATGAGGAGAGGGCTGCGAAGGTTCCAGACTTTTATGGACGCGGTCATACGTACAGGGCTGATCACTCAGCGAGGATGAAGGTGACCTTCATGTTGACGCGGTAGGCGGAGATCGTGCCGTTCTCGACGACGACCTTCTGGTCCTGGATCCAGGCGCCTTCGACGTTCTTCAATGTCTTTGCGGCGCGGGCAATCCCCTGTTCGATGGCGTCCTGAAAACTCTTATTCGACGATGATGTGATTTCGGTGACGCGGGCGACGGACATGGCTTCCTCCTCCAAGGCACTCGGTTGCCTGGGCAGCGTACAACTGGCGCCTGTTGATCACAAGTTTCGGGTCGGACTTAGGGCTGGGCCGCTGAACTTGCTCAGCCCTTGGCGACGCGATCGAATGCCATCAGCCTTTCAAGCAGCGCCCGAAGGTCCTTCAGCGGCACCATGTTGGGACCGTCGGAGGGGGCGTTGTCGGGATCCTGATGCGTCTCGATGAAGACGCCGGCGACACCGACCGCAACCGCGGCGCGCGCCAGCGTCTCGACGAAGCGCCGATCGCCGCCTGACGAGCCGCCCTGCCCGCCCGGCTGCTGCACCGAATGCGTGGCGTCGAAAATCACCGGCGCGCCGATCTCGGCCATGATCGGCAGGGCGCGCATATCGGACACCAGCGTGTTGTAGCCGAAGGACGCGCCGCGCTCGGTGACCAGCACATTGGCGTTGCCGGAACCGGTGACCTTGGCGACGACGTTCTTCATGTCCCACGGCGCGAGGAACTGGCCCTTCTTCACATTGACGACCTTGCCGGTTCTTGCCGCCGCGATCAGCAGATCGGTCTGGCGGCTGAGGAAAGCCGGAATCTGCAGGATATCGACATGCGGCGCCACGAGCGCGCACTGTTCCTCGGTGTGGATATCGGTCAGGATCGGCAGCGAAAACGCCTTGCGCAAATCGTCGAAGACGGGCAGCGCCGCATCGAGCCCGGCGCCGCGCGTGCCGCCAAGCGAGGTGCGGTTGGCCTTGTCGTAACTGGTCTTGTAGACGAGGCCCAGCCCGAGCTTCTCGGTCAGTTCCTTCAGCGCGCCAGCCATGTCGAAGGCGTGCTGGCGCGATTCAAGCTGGCACGGGCCGGCAATCAGCGACAGCGGCGCGCTGTTGCCAAAGACGACATTGCCGACGGTTACGGACGAATTGGGCTTGCTCATGCTTTCTCCTGGAAAACGAAGGCCGCACCCTGCCCGGATGCCGGCCGCACGACAATATCATCGCCGCGTATGTCATGTTCGACGGAACTTGCTGCAAGCAGCCTGGCGACCGTGTCGGCGGAACCAACTGAAAAGACGATCGCCACGAAGCGGAGGTCCGATGGCGCGCCGGCAGGTATGCCGAAGCGCGTTTCGAAGGCGGCGGGGTCAAGCAGGGTCAAGGTCGCGTTCGGCAGGTCAAGCGCGGTGCTGCTCCCCTGCCCGGTCGCCGGACTGCGCGTCGCGATCGAAATCAATCGGTGCTGTTCGGCTGGCTCGGTGCTGACCGCCACGACTTCGATGATGCCGGTTGCGCCATTGGCGTGGACCTGCAGCGCGCTCCGGTCCACTTTCGGCGCATTGATCCGCTCGCAGGCAAACAGGAATGCATCCGTCGCCCCGGTGCCGGAGGCGAAGGCCAGTTTGAACGATGCCGTGTCGCTGTTTCCCGCCGAGTCGGTGAAGGCGCGCGAAAAGCTCAGCATGTCTCCAGCCGACAGGCCGGCTTCGACATAGCGTGCGTGATCGGCATCGGCATTCTGGGTGCCCAGGGCAAGGGCGGAAAATCCCTCATTGCCGCAGCTGTCGCGATAGGCACGATCGCGCGCGACGAAGACGTTGCCGTCAGCGACCGCTTTCGCCGCCGCTTGCGCATTGCCCACTGCCAGCAGCTCGAGATAGGTGCCGTCCTCAAGGAAGACGCAGCAGTTTTCCGTGCCGAAAGGATGGATGCCGGTCGGCGCCACAACAAAGCCAAGCGAAACCAGCCGCGCCCGCGCCACGTCGAGGCTCGCGGTCGGCAGCACAAGATGGTCAAGCGGACAAGCGCCGGGCGGATAAGCGCCGGGCGAATGAGGGCGTGCTGGCATCGTCTCGGTCATGCCGGCGCGGTGTGCATCATTCCGGAAGTTGGTTCAAGGGCCCTCGCCTGACGCGCAGGGATTTCATGGCGGCAGCGGACGCGCGATGGCTGTTCTTGGCCACGCTGCCTTGGCGACGCGCGAAAGCGGCAGGGCGCTGATCCGACCGAACCAATGGCCGCAGACGGGTGCGCTCCTGCTTCGGTCAGTTTCCCTTCAAGTCGCAGCCACAATGTCCGCCGAATAGCGCAATTCGCGCAGCGGTTTGACCTGGCTGGTTGTCTCGGCATAGAGCGGATGCGCCTTGTAGGCGGCCAGAGCGGCGTCATCCTCGAACTCGGCATAGACGACCACGTCGATCTCGTCCGAAAGCGGGTCGACCTTGCTGTTGAGCGTCACCTCGAACTGACGGGAATGGGGGATGTTGCCCAGCGCCAGCAAGCCCGTGCGTACGGCCTCGACATCCTCTTTGTGCCGTGCGCTGAAGAAAACGATATGCCGGATCAACCCCAGCCTCCTCGATCGATGTGCAGGCATGTTTTGTGTGGGCGACACGATCGCGTCAATCGGCAACGATGTCGCGGCACCAACGCGTTGGGGCGAAGGCGAGGAAACCTACATCATGCTGGTGATGTAGCGCACGATGCGGTTAATCTCCCTGACCGTGGTGTCGAGATAGCTGCCCTGATTGTAGAGCCCGTCCCAGATCAGGAAGAACGTGACGGCGCAGATGACGATGACATAACGCATGGCTAAAACTACTGCATCCGGGTGGCTGCAACCATAGTGATTCCGGCGTTGATCAGCGCCCTCCCCCAAAATCTTTCCATGATCCGTGCTCGCTTGCCTTGGCTCTTGAAGTTCCCCTTGATGACGTGAAAGATTGCTGCGGGGATTCATCGGGAAGCGGCGTTCGCGCCCTGCCGATGAACTGCGAGAGAGTTGGAAACCGGCGATTTTGCGCCGGCGCCGCAGAAGTCCCGGGGGCGTGACATGGCTCACAAGGAAGACACCGGCGTTGCGTCGGGCGACGCGGTCAGATTGGACGAATTCAATTTCGCCGAGACCGTCAAAGGCCTGCCGGCCAAGGCGCGCATGGTGCTGTCGGCGGCGATGAACCTGCAGCGTGGCTCGCTCAAGGTGAGGATGCCGGACGGCCGCGCCGTCCTCGTCGGCGGCAAGGGCCCGGGTCCGGACGCCGAACTGGTGCTCAAGAACTGGCGCTTGCCCGGCCGCGCCTTCACCGGCGGCACCATCGGCATCGCCGAATCCTACATCGACGGCGATTGGGACAGCCCCGATGTGACCAGTTTCCTCGAACTGTTCGTAGTCAATTCAGAAATCGGAGAGCGCATCGCCGGCGGCGCCAGTTGGTTGATCAACGCCGTCCAGCGTGTCCGCCACTGGTTCAACCAAAACACCCGCACCGGCTCGAAGCGCAACATTTCGGCGCATTACGATCTCGGCAACGCCTTTTACAAGGAATGGCTGGATCCGAGCATGACCTATTCGTCGGCGCTCTATGCGGCTGGCGCCAACGATCTGGAAAGCGCGCAAGCCGCCAAATATCGCGCGCTGGCCAAGGACACGGGCATCGGCGCGAACGACCACGTGCTTGAAATCGGTTGCGGCTGGGGCGGTTTTGCCGAATTCGCCGCGCGCGAGATCGGCTGCCGCGTCACCGGGCTGACGATCAGCCGCGAGCAGCATGACTTCGCCAGAGCACGCGTCCAGAAGGCTGGATTTGCCGACAAGATCGACATCAAGCTGCAGGACTACCGCGACGAAACCGGTTCCTACGACCGCATCGCCTCGATCGAGATGTTCGAGGCGGTCGGCGAAAAGTACTGGCCCGTGTTTTTCGGCAAGATGAAGGATTGCCTGCGGCCTGGCGGCACCGCCGGCCTGCAGATCATCACCATCAACGAGAAAGCCTACGATACCTATCGCGCCCGGCCGGATTTCATCCAGCGTTACGTCTTCCCGGGCGGCATGCTGCCGACGCCGTCGATCCTGAAAACGCTCGGCAAAGACCATGGCCTTGCTCATCTGCGCGAGCGCATTTTCCCGGACGACTATGCCCGCACGCTCGCCGAATGGCGCCACCGTTTTTGTGGGTCATGGGAAAAGATCGTCCCGCTCGGTTTCGACGACCGCTTCAAGAAGCTCTGGGAGTTTTACCTGCATTATTGCGAAGCCGGCTTCCGCGCCAGCTACATCGATGTCCGCCAGGTGGTTTACAGGGCTTAGGGTGGCGACGACTAATTTCCGCATGGGATCAATTGGTTCTCCGTCGAACATCAAGTCGATGATGCGGTTCGAGGCGGCTGCTGTTCAACGACGTGCCAGCCTTCAACAGCGTGTCAAGTCCTGACCGAAGCAGAGCTTCGCGCCTGAATCCGGTCGAGTCCATAAGGGAACAGATGAGGTGCGGATGCATGTGCGCGGGCGGAGACGTCAGTTCCTGTCGTCGTCGCCTTGGGTGATCAGCCGCGCGCTGCGCTGCCCTGTCAGGTAGATCCATAGCCAGCTCAGCGAAACCGCAAGCCGGTTACGGAAGCCGATCAGGAAATAGATGTGCGCCAGGCCCCAAAGCCACCAGGCCAGCCGGCCGGTGAGCTTGATCCAGCCGAAATCGATCGCGGCGGCGCGCTTGCCGATCGTCGCCAGATCGCCGTCATGCCTGTAGCGGAAAGGCCGCGGGGCTGCGTCGCCGGCAAGCCGGGCCTTGATCGTCGCGGCGACATGCCGGCCCTGCTGCTTGGCGGCGGGTGCTACGCCGGGCACCATGCGGCCATCCGGCCGCAGGACGTGTGCAGCGTCACCGACGACGAAAATCTCCGGGTTGCCCGGCACGGTCAGATCAGGCTCGACCAGCACCCTGCCCGCGCGGTCCGCTGCCGCCCCCAGCCATTCGGCGGCCGGCGAAGCGGCGACGCCTGCTGCCCACAGGATAGTCCTGGCCGGCAGATGCGTTTCACCGAAGACGACACCCTCCGCGTCGCAACGTGTCACGGGCCGACCGAGTTCGACCGTCACGCCAAGCCGCTCGAGCGCCTTGCTGGCATAGTCGGAGAGTTCCGGCGCGAAATTGGGAAGGATACGGTCGCCGGCCTCGATCAGCACCACGCGCGTCTGCCGCGTATCGATGTTGCGGAACTCGCCGCGCAGCATCTCGTGCGCCAGTTCGACAATGGTGCCGGCCAGTTCCACGCCGGTCGGTCCGCCACCGACGATCGCCAGTGTCAGCAGCGCCTGGCGCCTGGCGGGATCACTTTCCCGCTCGGCCTGCTCGAAGGCGAGCAGAATGCGCCGTCGAATGGTGGTGGCGTCCTCCAGCGTCTTTAGCCCCGGTGCGAAAGGCTCCCATTCGTCATGGCCGAAATAGGCGTGGCGGGCGCCGGTGGCCAGCAGCAGCGTGTCGTAGGCGATCGCGTCGCCATCATCGAGCAGCACATTTTTGCCGGCGCGGTCGACGCCGCTGACAGTGGCGAGCAGTGTCGTCACATCCTTGCGCTTGCGCAGAAGATGGCGGATCGGCCAGGCGACTTCCGAGGTCGCCAGCGCCGTAGTCGCCACCTGATAGAGCAGCGGCTGGAAAAGATGATGGTTGCGCTTGTCGATCATGGTGATGCGCACCGGCGCACCGTCAAGCGCGCGGGTGAATTCGAGACCCCCAAAGCCCGCCCCGACGACGACGACATGATGTCTGGTTTCGTTCATCTCATTCACTCCGGGAGCAGGCTGGCCGGGAGCAGGTTGGCCGGGAGAGCAGGTGGGCCGTGAGGGCAGTTGGCCGTGAGGGCAGACTGGGGAGCAATTTCGCCAAGGCTGATGTAGCTACTTTTGTGCACCGCAACAACATCCGACTTTGCCTACTGCCGGCCCTAACATGTCGCTGTTGTACATGCCCCATCCTGCCGCCGAGTATAATTTCATCGAAAGCAGACGAAAGGAGAGGAACTTGGCTAGCGATCATGACGACGGTCCGGGGCGATATTCCTCGCCGCCTTGCTTCATGCACGAGTTCGACCCGGAATTCCGGCCGCCCCTATCCGATTGGAACGACGTGAAACGATGGCGCAAGGCCGAGCGCGAGCGGCTGATTGCGGCCCGCCTCGCTGTCCCGGCTGACGTGCGGACGGCAATGTCGCAGCGCATCGGCGAAAGCCTCGACGCGATGATCGGCGACATTGCCGGCCGCATGGTCAGCCTCTACTGGCCGTTCCGCGGCGAGCCGGATTTGCGGGCCTGGATGGCTTCCGTCAATGACCGCGGCGGCCGTACCGCGCTGCCTGTTGTCGTCGAAAAAGCCCGCCCGCTTATCTTTCGCGCCTACGTTCCGGGCGATCGGCTGGAAAAAGGTGTCTGGAATATCCCGATCCCGGCTGAAGGCGATCCGGTGCTGCCCGACATCGTCATCTCGCCGATCGTCGGCATCGATCCGGGACAGTATCGGCTGGGCTATGGCGGCGGCTTCTTCGACCGCACGCTGGCGGCGATGCCGTTCAAGCCGCTGGTCATCGGTGTCGGCTACGAACTGCAGCGCATCGCCACCATCTACCCGCAGCCGCATGATATCCCGATGGACCGGGTGGTAACGGAGGCTTTCAAAGCCTAGGCAAGTTCCGGCTTCATCCCGACCGCCGTCCGGTCGACGATCTCGCGCAAGGCGAACGACGAGTTGATCTTCGTCACATGCGGCATTGCCGACAGCCATTCCTTGTGGATGCGCTCATAGTCGACGAGGTCCTTTGCCGCGATGCGCAGGATATAATCGTATTCACCCGACATCAGGTGGCAGGACAACACATTCGGGCAGCGCTTTATCGCCGCCTCGAAATCCGACAGTGTCTTTTCGAATTGCCCCGACAGCGATATATGCACGATCGCCGTCATCTGGTGGCCAAGAGCGGCATTGGAAAGCCGGGCGTGGTAGCCGCGGATGGTTCCGGATTTCTCCAGATTGTCGAGCCGCCGCGAGCAGGCCGACTGCGACAGGCCGACCTTCTCGGCAAGCGCCGCGTTGGGTATCCGCCCATCCCGTTGCAACGTTTCGAGGATGGCGATATCAATCCTGTCGAGCGGCATTTTTCGGGATTCCTGCGACAATCCAGCTGTTTTACGCAACGATTATCGAACCGCACCGTCTTGCGCAAGCGTATTCGCAAACACCTACGCGACGATTCGTGGTTCACTGTCTCTCAACAGCGAACATGCCCCAAAAGGCTGGATCAGGAGGAGGAGAAGATGCGCGTCGGCTGCCCCCGGGAAATCAAGAACCACGAATACCGCGTCGGCCTGACGCCGGGATCGGTCCGCGAATATGTCGCGCATGGCCACGAAGTGCTGGTCGAGACCGGCGCCGGCGCCGGCATCGGCGCTGACGACAACGCCTATCGCGCCGCCGGCGCCACCATCGCCAAGACGGCCGCCGACGTGTTTGCCAAGTCCGACATGATCGTCAAGGTCAAGGAGCCGCAGCCCAACGAATGGGTCCAGCTCCGTGACGGCCAGATCCTCTACACCTATCTCCATCTCGCTCCGGATCCGGAGCAGACCAAGGGCCTGCTGGCCTCGGGCGTGACGGCCATCGCCTACGAGACGGTCACCGACGACCGCGGCGGCCTGCCGCTGCTGGCGCCGATGTCGGAAGTCGCGGGCCGCTTGTCGATCCAGGCGGGCGCCACCGCGCTGCAGAAGGCCAATGGCGGCCGCGGCGTTCTGCTCGGCGGCGTGCCCGGCGTGCTGCCTGGCAAGGTCACTGTGCTCGGCGGCGGCGTCGTCGGCCTGCATGCCGCACGGATGGCGGCCGGCCTTGGCGCCGACGTCACCATCATCGACCGCTCGATCCCGCGCCTGCGCCAGCTCGATGATATCTTCGGCGGCCGCGTCCACACCCGCTACTCGACGGTCGAGGCGCTGGAAGAGGAATGTTTTTCGGCCGACATCGTCGTCGGCGCCGTGCTGATCCCGGGTGCCGCCGCGCCAAAACTCGTTTCGCGCGAAATGCTGTCGGGAATGAAGAAGGGCTCGGTGCTGGTCGATGTCGCCATCGACCAGGGCGGCTGCTTCGAGACCTCGCACGCCACAACTCATGCCGACCCGACCTATGAGGTCGACGGCGTCGTTCACTATTGCGTCGCCAACATGCCGGGCGCGGTGCCGGTCACCTCGGCCCAGGCGTTGAACAACGCGACGCTGCATTACGGCCTGCAGCTCGCCGACAAAGGCCTGAAGGCGCTGGTCGACGATCATCATTTGCGCAACGGCCTCAATGTCCACAAGGGCAAGATCACCAACCGCGCGGTGGCCGAATCGCTCGGCTATGAACTGGTCGAGCCGAAGGCCGTTCTCGCCGCCTGAACCCGCCGCTCGATCCTCTCCCGAAAGAGCCGCCGACGCCCCCGGCGGCTCTTTTTTCCACAAGAAAATTTCACGAATTGCGCTAGGCCGGCCGGCTTTACCCGTTTTGCTTGCAATGTGTCATTGTTGTGGCTTTTTTGTTACATCCGCCGGCGTGGGCAGGTGCTAGACGGCTGACGGGTTTTTCAAAAGGCAGGGGCAATGACCAGCAAACGATTCGCAAAATCTCTTCTTCTTGGCGCGGTTTCCGTACTGGCGCTCGGATCGGCTTCTCAGGCCGCCGACGCGCTTGTGCCGGTGGTCGAAACGTCGGCCTTCAACTGGAGTGGCATCTATGTCGGCTTCGGCGTTGGCGCCGGCGCCAATGTCCACGAGCTCAGCAGCGATTTCCTTCCGGGCTTCTCGTTGAACGGCATTGGTGGTGAAGGCGTATACGGTGAACTGACCGTTGGGTACGACTATATGGTGTCGCCGCGCTTCCTGATCGGCGGACTCCTGGACGCCCATATCGGCAACATTGAAACCACGCTCGATGTAGCTGGACTAGAGGCTTCGGTCCGCGAGACCTACGGTTTCGATGCTGGTCTGCGAGCCGGTTACCTGTTCACGCCGAACACGTTGGGCTATGTGCTCGGCGGCTATTCCTGGCAGAAATACAAACTCGACACCAACGCTGGTTTTGACCTGGATTGGGACCAGAGCGGTTACTTCGTCGGAGCCGGCGTTGAAACGGCCATCAACAGCAACTGGACCATCAAGACAGAATATCGCTATACCCGCTTCGGTACCAATGATGATCTGCTTTCCGAGTTCGGTTTGCCGGATGGCGCCCTCAATATCGACACGTCGCGGCATACGTTCCAGGTCGGGGCCAACTATCGCTTTGGCGCCCAGAATGGCGGCGTCGCCTCTTTTGAAGCGCCTGCCTACAACTGGACCGGCTTCTACGTCGGCGGCGCCGCCGGCGCGGGTGCGTCGGTGCATCAGATCGAGGTTCCGCCGCTTGGCGGGCTCGAGTTCAACGGGCTCGGCGGCGAAGGTGTGTTCGGCGAATTGAACGTCGGCTATGACCATGATTTCGGCAGCTGGGTCGCAGGTGTCATAGTGGATGCCCGCTACTCCGGCATGACTTCCGAGTTGGAACTTCCAGGCGGATCGATCAATCTGGATACCGATTACGGCTTCGATGTGCTTGCCCGCGTCGGTATGAAAGTCAACGAATCAACCCTCGCCTACGTGCTCGGTGGTTACAGTTGGCAGCACTTCGATCTGAACGCGTCTTCGCCGATCGGCGATATCCTCGATTGGGACTCCAGCGGCTTCTCGGTGGGTGGTGGTCTGGAAACGGCCATGTCCAGCAACGTGACCGTCGGCCTCGAGTACCGCTATTCGCAGTTCTCCGAGGAGGATTTCTCGTCGGAACTTGGGCTGCCGGACGACACTCTCACCTCGACGCCTTCGTTCCATACCGTCCGCATTGGTGCGAAGTACAAGTTCAACTAATTTTCGAGCCGTCCAGACAACAGTCAAAGCCCGTCGGTCATTCCGGCGGGCTTTTTCTTTGGGTAAAGAAATATAAAGCAGGCAGCAAAAAAGCGGAGCCAAAGCCCCGCTTCCTCTGATATCGAGATCTCCCGCCGGTTCATCCGCGGTCGGCAAATCGATCGACAATCATTCCATAACGCGACATTGCGACAGGCGTACGACAGCTGCGACCGATCCGGTCACGCGCGCTCGATCCGGCACTGATAGCAGTTGTTGCGTGCCGAGCGAACATGCACATAGGCGATGTCGTCGCGCTCGAACAAACTCTCGGCCCGTGCCGCAATAGCGGCCGTTGGGATGACGCCGCCGCTGCCGTAGACGATGCGATCGTCGCTGCCGTAACCGCGCACGATGTAGTCGCTGCCTTCGAGAATTTCGGGAAGCGCCTCGGCCTCGGCAGCGCGCTCGCAAGGCTCGGCATGGAGGAAGATCGGGCCGGTCTCGGCATAAGGCTGCAATTGCGGGAATGGCCGATAAGCCAGGACAAGGTAGGCTTCTCCAGCGGCGACGTTCTTCAGGCAGTGGCGGCAAGGCACGCCGTCACCGTCGGATATTTTCCGCTCTGGGATCCGGCCATAGGCGTCCGGCCCGCCGCGCTGCAAAGCTCTGACGCCTTCCGTGGGCAAGGCCTTGAACTGGATGGTCATGGTGAAATCTCCGATGTCATCGACCGGAAATTACGTCGCTGCGCCAGCGCTTCCCACCCGATTCCTGCCAATCTGGATCAGTCCATCAGCGCGTCGAGACCGCGCACCAGCCCTGTGATCTCCTGTACCCGCCGGATGGCGAGCAGCGTCCCGGCCACATAAGGGGCAGCGGACGAGCCGGCGTCGTGGCGGATGGTCAGCCGCTCGTCGGGCAGGCCGAACAGCGCTTCGCAGGACAGGATGTAGGAAGGCAGGCGAAGCGCATGCACCTGCACCCCCTCGCCCGTGCCAACCGCCGCACCGCGCGTTCCCGGCACACCGGAGACCTCCGAGACCGGCCGCGCGGTCGAAGCTCTGCGGACATCGGCCAGCGCTTCGGCAAGCTCGCGCGCGGTGCCGGACGGCGCGTCGGGTTTCCTGGCGCTGGCATAATCGATGACCTCGACATCCGGCACGTATTTCGCCGCCATCAGGGCAAACCGCTTCATCAGCGTGGCGGTGATCGAAAAATTACCGGCGGCAACGACGCCGACATGGTTGGCGCGGGCTGCAGCATCGATCTCGGCGAAATCGGTCGAACCCAGCCCCGAGGTGCCGATCACCACGTGCCGTCCGTTTTCGATGGCCAGCAGCGCATGGTCCTTCACCACATGCGGTTTGGTGTAGTCGACCAGCACGTCCGACGGCACCTCCATTGCCTCGGCCAGCGAGGCGGCAACGATGATACCGTTTGCCGACAGGCCGACCAGCAGGCCTGAATCCTGCCCAGCGCCGCTGCGTGACACGGCACCGGCCAGCGCCATGTCGCTTTGCGCCCCGATCGCCGGAACCAGTGCCTTGCCGACCCAGCCGGTCGCACCGGCCATCACCACCCGAATCGTCATCGTTTGATCCTCCCATCGCTGTTTGAGCGCACCCGCCTTAGATGCATGACGAACGCTCCAACAGTTTGACTGCAAGCTGAAGCATCGATGAAGGTTCAGCTTGCCGAGAAAATCATGGCCGCATGACGCTGGCCGCACGCTCGGCGAAGGTCATCGGATGCACCATCTCCTTCTTTTGCGCGACCGGTTCAAAGCCGAGCTTCTGATAGAGCGGCAATGCCGCCGGATGGTCGAGCGTGCAGGTCTGCACCGTCACCCGCCTTGGTCCGTGCGACCAGGCGGCGTCGATCGCCGCACCCAGGAACCAGCGGCCGATGCCTTGGCCGGTGGCGTGCTCCATCATGCCGAAATAGGCCAGTTCCACTTCTCCCGGCAGATGCGGCTTCAGGTCGAAAAAGCCGGCCGGCGAGCCGTCGAGATACAGCACCCTGATATCGCGGTCCTCGCGGTGGATCCCGGCAGAAAGCTCCTCGTCGCTCAGCCTCAGCACATTGACCCAGTGCCATTTGCGGCCCACCCGATCCATCAAATAGCGGTAGAAATGCAGCGGAATGTCCTTGGTTTTCAGCAATGCGATCTGGCGGTTGTACGGCAGCGGCGGCGAATAGGCCGGCGGCGCATGCATTTCGAGAAACGTCACCGTGACCTCGATGTCTTCAAGCGCGCCGTTTTCCATCGCAGTCAGTCCTTGCCCGTCACGACGGGCGTATCGCCAAGCCCACCCCATTCGGTCCATGAACCGTCGTAGAGCCTGTTGTCGGTGTGGCCTAGCGTCTCGAGCGCCAGCGTGATCGCCGCCGCCGTAACGCCTGAGCCGCAAGAGGTGACGACCGGCTTTGACAGGTCGATGCCGGCGTCCTCGATCACCTTGCGCAACCGGTCTTTCGACAGCAACTCGCCATCCTCGGCAAGCGCCGAAAACGGCGCATTGCGCGCGCCGGGCATATGACCCGAGCGGACGCCGGCGCGAGGCTCCGGCTCGGTACCGGCAAACCGGCCAGGCGAACGCGCGTCGGCGATCTGGCTTTCTCCGGTCTCGACGATCCGGCGCATGTCGGCCAGGCTGGCGACGCGAGCGGCATCGAAGTCGGCATGGAACACGCAAGGCGCGATCTTCGTCGGCTCCGCCGTCACCGGCCGTCCAGCCGCTTTCCAGCGATCGAAGCCGCCGTCCAATATGTAGACCTGGAACACCCCCATGACACGGAACATCCACCAGGCGCGCGGCGCCGAGAAGAAGCCCTGGCCGTCATAGACAACGATGGTGTCGTCGGCCGAAATGCCCATGGCGCCGACATACTGGGCGAAATGCTGCGGCGACGGCAGCGTGTGCGGCAGTGGGGAATCAGGATCCGAGATCGCATCGTGATCCAGGAAACGGGCGCCCGGAATGTGCGCTGCGTCATATTCGGCGCGCGCGTCGCGTTTCTGCGCCGGCAAATACCAGGACGCGTCGACGATGGTCAGGCCAGGCTCGCCGAGGCGCTTCTGCAACCAGTCCGCATCGACGGTGAAAGGGCTGTCTTCGGCCATTGTTCTTCTCCTGCCCGCCTTCGACAATCTGTTTATCAGGCCGGCTGTTTATCAGGCCGGCGGCATTGGTCCAAAGCGTATTCGGAAGCGCCGGTTCTCGCGACCCTTCTTCTCGATCTTGCCGATATGGATCTCGCCGACTTCTCCAGTGCTCTTCACATGAGTGCCGCCGCAAGGCTGGCTGTCGATCGAGGCGTTCTCGCCAATGCAGACCAAGCGGATCTTGCCCGTGCCGACCGGCGGCCGAACATTCTTCGATTTCACCAGTCCCGGATTGGCCGCCAACTCCTCGTCGGTGATCAGCCTGACAAAGACCGGGTGGTCGGCCCGCACCAATTCCATCAGCCGGGCCGTCACGTCTTCCCTGGTGAAGCCGGCATCCGGAATATCGAAATCGATACGGCTGTCGTCCTCGGAAACGGAGGCACCGGTGATCGGGAACGGGCAGACGACGGTAAGCAAGTGGCAGGCTGTGTGCATGCGCATCAGAAGATGCCGCCTCTGCCAATCGAGGGCAAGCTTTACCGGCTCACCGACCTCAGGCACCGCCTGCTCAGGCGGCGGCACATGGATGATGTCATCCTTGGTCTCACCGGTGATGGTGCCGGCAACAGCGATCAGGCTGCCGTCGGCGCGTTCGAGGGTGCCCGTATCGCCAGGCTGCCCGCCCGACGTGGCATAGAAGATCGTCCGGTCCAGAATGATGCCGCCACGGTCGTTGACGGCGACAACCACGGCATCAGCCGTCCTGAGATAGGCGTCGTCGCGAAACAGGGCATCCGTCCTGTAAGCCATCACGCAACCTTTTCGAACGGCACCGAGATTGTGCTCCGCTGTTCCATCCAGCCCGGCACCGGCAGCTGCTTCTGACGCAGGAATTCCGGGTTGAACAATTTCGACTGATAGCGCGTGCCGTAGTCGCAAAGCACGGTCACGATGGTATGGCCGGGACCCATCTCACGTGCCAGCCGGATCGCGCCGGCAATGTTGATGCCGGTCGAGCCGCCGACGCACAGGCCTTCCTCCTGGATCAGGTCGAAGACGATCGGCAGTGCATCCTCGTCCGGAATCTGGAAGGAGAAATCCGGCGTGAACCCTTCCAGATTGGCGGTGACCCGCCCCTGCCCGATGCCTTCGGTGATCGAGCTGCCTTCGGATTTCAGCTCGCCGCTGGTGTAGAAACTGTAGAGCGCCGCACCGAGCGGATCGGCGAGCGCGATCTTGACGTCCTTGCTCCTGGCCTTGAGCCCGAAGGCGACCCCTGCCAGTGTTCCGCCGGAGCCGACCGCCGAGACGAAACCATCGACCTTGCCGCCGGTCTGGGCCCAGATTTCTTCCGCCGTGGTGCGGGTATGGCCATCACGGTTGGCGACGTTGTCGAACTGATTGGCCCAGATCGCGCCGTTCGGCTCGGACCGGGCCATCTGCTCGGCCAGACGGCCCGACAGTTTCACATAATTGTTGGGGTTCTTGTAGGGAACGGCAGGCACCTCGATCAGCTCGGCGCCGAGCAATCTGATCGTGTCCTTCTTCTCCTGGCTTTGCGTCTCCGGGATGACGATTACGGTGCGGTAGCCAAGCGCCTTGGCAACCAGCGTCAATCCGATGCCGGTGTTGCCGGCCGTCCCCTCGACAATCACCCCGCCCGGCCTCAAAAGTCCGCGCTGCTCGGCGTCGCGGATGATGAACAGCGCGGCACGGTCCTTGACCGACTGGCCCGGATTCATGAATTCGGCCTTGCCCAGGATCTCGCAGCCGGTTTCTTCCGAGGCTTTGTTGAGGCGGATCAGAGGTGTATTGCCGATCGCTTCGATCACAGAACGGGGCATGGAGATTCCTTTATGCTTGCGGCCGAACCCTAGAAACCCGAAGCTTGGGTTTCAAGGCAAGAATTTGCCTGATCCAGCGGCATTTCCGGGCTGCAATTTCCTAAAACAGATGTTGCGTTGAGCCAATCATTGAAGCTCACCATTGAAAAGCGCTCTTTTCATCCGATTTCTTCACCGCTAGAGCACAGGCTAAGAAAAAGTCGCGGGGCATAGCATGACACTCTATCGGGCCGACCCGAAGCACGGCGTCGCCTGGATTACCGGCGGCAGCAGCGGCATCGGCCGTTCACTGGCCAAGGACCTTGCGGCGCAAGGCTATGTCGTCGCGGTGACGGCGCTCGACGACGATCCGATCGACACGCTTGTTGTCGAGACGGCGCAGATGCCGGGCCACGTCACGGCCTATCCTTGCGACGTCACCGACGAAGAACGCATGGCAAGGACGGTCGCGGCGATCGAGAAGGATCTCGGCCCGATCGTCTTGGCCGTGTTCAATGCCGGGAGCTATATTGCGACCGTCGGCGAAGACCTCACTGCCCGTGGATTTCGCCAGTCCTTCGATGTCAATTATTTCGGCATCATCAATGGCCTGGTGCCGGTCATCGAGCGCATGCGCGTCCGCGCGCGCGGCCATATCGTCCTGGTCGGTTCGGTCACTGCCTATTTCGGCTGGCCGACCACGGCCGCCTATGGCGGCACCAAGGCGGCAATCAATATCCTCGCCGAGTCGCTGAAGTACGATTTCGACAAGATGAACGTCCGCATCCAGGTGATAAACCCGGGCTTCGTCGACACCCCGCTGACCGAGAAGAATTTGCTGCCGATGCCCGGGCTGATGCCCGTCAATCGCGCCTCGCGCCGCATGGCGCGCGGCATCAAATCCGGCGGCTTCGAAGTCACCTTCCCGTGGCGCTTGTGCTGGGGCCTGAAGCTGCTCAGAATCCTGCCGAGACCGTTCTGCCGATGGGTCATCAGCACCGCGACCCGCTGGAAGGCGCGTCCGCTGAATTTCGACCGCAAGCCGCCGAGCGAATAGACCGGCCATCAAGTTGGCGCTCCCGCCGCCGGCGGGACGTCGTTGCCTGTTTGCCATCGTGGCCATAGGTTGAGATTAATTGCATGGAGTCTGCGATGGGGCGACGGATCGTGCTTGCGGTATTGGGTCTCGCCGTCATTCTCGTCCTTGCCTACGTCTTCGGCCCGCGCGCCCCAGCCGACATCACGATCCGCTTCGATCCTTCCGTGATCGGCGATGACCCGCAAGCCTACCTGGCACGCAAGGAGGCGGCCGTACCTGATATCCACGACGGGCTGGAAAAGGAAATCATCTGGGTCAATCCGATGGTTCACGCCAGGACGCCGCTGTCGATCGTCTATATCCACGGCTTTTCGGCGTCGAAGGGCGAGGTTCGTCCGCTTCCCGACGAGGTGGCCGAAGGGCTCGACGCCAATCTTTACTACACCCGTCTCACCGGTCACGGACAGGGCGGTGCCGCGATGGCGGACGGCAGCGTCAACGCCTGGATCAACGATTATGAGGAAGCGCTCGCCATCGGCCGAGCGATCGGCGACAAGGTGATCGTCATCGCCACCTCGACCGGCGGCTCGCTGGCAGCCTGGGCTGCGACGCAGCCGGGCGCATCGGACGGGGTGGCGGCCATAGCATTCATCTCGCCGAATTTCGGCGTCAAGGCTTCCGGCGCCGAACTTCTGACCATGCCGTGGGGCCGAGAGATCGCCGAGCTGGTCGCCGGCAAGGAGCGCAGCTTCGTGCCGCGCAATGCGCTGCACGAGAAATTCTGGACCTGGCGCTATCCGATCGCGGCGACGCTGCCGATGGTGGCGCTGACCGAGCTGGCCAATGGCGCGCCGGTGGAGAAGGCGACCATCCCTGCCCTGTTCATCTTTTCCGATTCGGACAAGATCGTGCGGCCGGACCGCACCCGCGACATCGCCGGGCGCTGGGGCGCGGCGCACGAACTGGTGCCGGTCGACGATACCGGCGATCGGGACAATCATGTCATTGCCGGAGACGCGCTGTCGCCAGCAACCACAGCTTTCCTGGCGCAGCGCATTGTCGTGTGGGTACAGGCGGTGGTGAAGTAGGTCTCAGGCGAAAAAGGCGACCGAAGCATCGCTCCGATCGCCTTTTTCAATTGTGAGCAGCCGGGCCGAGCCGACCGGCGCGGGCCGGATGCACTATCTGGTTACGCAGCCCGCGCTGCTGGCCGCTTGCCGCCGAAACGACGCTTGTTGTTGCCCTTGAACGCCTTGGCGCCTTCCGGCTTGCGCTCGCCGGCGAAGGCCGGCTTGTCGCCGAAGCGCTTGTTGCCGTTGTTGTGGCCGCCCGGCCGCCTGCCGTCGCGACGACCGCTGCGGTCGTTGGCCGGCTCGAAGCTGCGCTCGTTCTTTTCGGCAGGATTGCGCTGCGGGTCGGGACTGCCGAGATGATCGGCAACGATCGGCAGCTTGGTGCGGATGATGCGCTCGACCTGGCGCAGCTTGCTGTTCTCGGACGGGTCGCAAAGCGTGATGGCGATGCCGTCCATGCCGTTACGGCCGGTGCGGCCGATGCGGTGGACATAGCTCTCTGCCTCGTCCGGCAGGTCGAAATTCACCACATGGCTGATGCCGGGCACGTCGATGCCGCGCGCCGCGATATCGGTCGCAACAAGAATGCGCACCGAACCCTCGCGGAAATCGTTCAGCGCCTTCTGACGGGCGTTCTGCGACTTGTTGCCGTGGATGACGGCGGCCTTGAAGCCATCGCGCTCGAGATCCTTGGTCACCCTGTCGGCGCCATGCTTGGTGCGCGAAAAGATGATGACGGACTTCATCGCCTGGTCGGCGAGCATCGTCGCCAGAACCTGGCGCTTCTGCTTGGTGCGGGCAAAGACGACGCCCTGTACGATCTCGGCCGCCGCAGTGCTGTGCGGCGCCACTTCGACGCGGATCGGGTTCTTCAGCAGGCCTTTCGCCAGCTCGGCGATTTCGGCCGGCATGGTCGCCGAGAACAGCACCGTCTGACGGTCCGGCGCGGTCGCCCTGGCGATGCGCTTGACGTCGTTGATGAAGCCCATGTCGAGCATGCGGTCGCCTTCATCGAGCACCAGCCATTTGGTGTCGGCAAGCACGAGGTCGCCCTCACGCACCAGATCGGTCAGCCGGCCGGGCGTGGCAATCAAAATGTCGACGCCGGGAGCGATCTTCTTCACCTGGCTGAAGCGCGAGACGCCGCCAAGCACGAGTGCTGTCGAGACATGCGCGCCCTTGGCGAGCAGCTTGATCATCTCTTCGATCTGCACGGCGAGCTCACGCGTCGGCGCCAGGATCAGCGCACGAGCGGTCTTCGGCCGGCGCTTGGTGCCGAGCGCGATGATCTTCGACAGGATCGGCAGCGCGAACGCCGCGGTCTTGCCCGAACCGGTCTGGGCGATGCCGAAAATGTCACGGCCTTCCAGCTGCGGCGGGATCGCCTGGGCCTGGATCGGCTTCGGCTCGGTGAAGCCTGCGCCATGGGTCGCCTTGAGCAGCGCGCCCGTAATGCCAAGTGCTGCGAAACCCGAAAGTTCCCCAGTGTCTTTACCGGGCAGAGTGTTCTTGCCGGTCAGAGTGTTTTCGTTGGTCAAAATATTCTTCTTTCACGCGGCTCCTGGCCGCAAACATCGATGGCGGCAGGGCGCAACCTGCCGTCGAAAAAACTGTCATGAAAACGACAAGGCGGGCGGACGTTATCGTCCGCACGGCTGCGCTGTCGTGCCCGCAGGCATCATGCCACGGGGCTTTTTCGCCGCCTTGCCGATATGTCGGAAAGAGGGAAAACAGACGCAACCAGTCTCATTCGTCGAGAAGGCCGGATAGTCCGGCCCAAGCGCCTATGCCGCCGCATATGGCCCAGTTCGCCGCGAAATGCAAGGGCCGTCATGTTGCAGCGCAGCGAACCAGTCAAGAAGAGCAGCCGTGAACGTCTGCTCAAACTTCACCCGGCCATTCCCTCGCCCCATGCTGGACGAACAGAACTTCTATTTGAGTGTCTTTCACCCGATACGCTGGCGATTGGTCAGATCCAATCCGCGCCTTCGTCATCCTAGGGCGAAGCAAGGAGCGAAGCGACGCGGCGCAGACCCTAGGATCCATGCCGTTACCCAGGCCGAAAAATGCAGCGGCTCAGAATGGCGCTTGCGTCCGCAACGGTGCCAGCTAACCTTCTACCATGACCGGCTATGCCTACATGACCGCGAGCCAAAAGCGTGGCACGATCTACATCGGCGTCACCAACGACCTAGGCCGCCGCATGCCGGAGCATAAATCCGGCCAAGGCTCGCGCTTCACCAGCCGCTACGGCGCGCAGCGTCTGGTCTGGTACGAGGAGCACTTCGATATTCGAGACGCCATCCAGCGGGAGAAGTCGCTGAAGCGCTGGCCGCGCCAGTGGAAGATCGAGCTGATCGAGAAGGCCAATCCGGAGTGGTTCGAGCTTTTTCGCGGAACCGGGTGGTAGCGTTCGGTTCAGAGCCGCTGCATTCTTCGGCTGATGTCACGGAATGGATCCTAGGGTCTGCGCCGCGTCGCTTCGCTCCTTGCTCCGCCCTAGGATGACGAAGTGGAGGGATGCTTCGGCTAATCTCGAAGGTCAGTGATTTGCCGCTGAGATCGGCCCGTTTGTGACGGACGCTGCCCCAGCAAGCGAAGCGAGAGCGGTTGGTAAGCCGCACCTAACAGACGGCCAGCTATGCCCGCCAGCGTATCGAGATCGGCGGCGAAAGCACGCCAGCGTTGCGAAAACAAAGCAGGCCGAAAAGCGGCGCTTGCGCTCGCTTACCGCCATGATTACCACAAATCAGCTTCTTTTGGGGATCGAGCGATGAAGGACGTGCTGAAGGAACTCGAGCGCCGCCGCGCCATGGCGCGCATGGGCGGTGGCAAGGCCCGTATCGACGCTCAGCACAAGAAGGGCAAACTCACCGCGCGCGAACGCATCGACGTCTTTCTCGACGAAGGCTCGTTCGAGGAGTTCGACATGTATGTCGAGCATCGCTCAACCGATTTCGGCATGGAAAAAACCAAGATCGCCGGCGACGGCGTCGTCACCGGCTGGGGTACCGTCAATGGCCGGCCGGTCTATGTCTTTGCCAAGGACTTTACCGTGTTCGGCGGCTCGCTGTCCGAGGCCCACGCCGAAAAGGTGGTCAAGGTGCAGGAGATGGCGCTGCGCAACCGCGCGCCGATCATCGGCCTCTACGACGCCGGCGGCGCCCGCATCCAGGAAGGCGTGGCAGCACTTGGCGGCTATGCCGAGATCTTCCAGCGCAATGTGCTCGCCTCCGGCGTCATCCCGCAGATTTCAGTGATCATGGGCCCTTGTGCCGGCGGCGACGTCTATTCGCCGGCAATGACCGACTTCATCTTCATGGTGCGCGGCACCTCCTACATGTTCGTCACCGGCCCGGACGTGGTGAAGACCGTCACCAACGAGACGGTAACCGCCGAGAGCCTCGGCGGCGCCTTGGTCCACACGACGAAGTCGTCGATCGCCGATGGCGCTTACGACAATGACGTCGAGGCGCTGCTGCAGATGCGCCGACTGGTCGATCTGCTGCCTGCCTCCAACACGGCTGAAATCCCCGAGATCGAGTGTTATCAGTCGGTCACCGATGACGATCTGTCGCTCGACCGACTGATCCCCGACAATGCCAATAAACCCTACGACATCAAGGAGTTGATCCTTAAAGTTGCCGATGAGGGTGATTTCTTCGAGATCCAGCAGGATTTTGCGAAAAACATCGTCACCGGTTTCGGGCGCGTCGAAGGGCGCACGGTTGGCTTCGTCGCCAACCAGCCGATGGTGCTGGCCGGCGTGCTCGATTCGGACGCCAGTCGCAAGGCGGCGCGGTTCGTGCGCTTCTGCGACTGTTTCTCGATTCCGATCGTCACCTTCGTCGACGTGCCAGGCTTCCTGCCCGGCACCGCACAGGAATATGGCGGCCTGATCAAGCACGGCGCCAAGCTCTTGTTCGCCTATGCCGAAGCGACCGTCCCGAAGATCACCGTGATCACCCGAAAAGCCTATGGCGGCGCTTATGACGTGATGGCGTCGAAGCATCTGCGCGGCGACATGAACTATGCCTGGCCGACGGCGCAGATCGCAGTGATGGGCGCCAGGGGCGCGGTCGAGATCATCTATCGCAAGGACATCGGCGATGCTGAGAAGATCGCAGCACATACAAAGGCTTACGAGGATCGCTTCCTGTCGCCCTTCGTCGCCGCCGAGCGCGGTTATGTCGACGAGGTGATCATGCCGCATTCGACCCGCCGCCGCATTGCGCGTGCGCTGCGCATGCTGCGCAACAAGGATATGCAGAACCCCTGGAAGAAGCACGACAACATTCCGTTGTGAGGCGCTGATGTCGCGAAAGCGACCACCGCAAAAGCTCACTCCGCTTCCGCGGCGCCGAACCCAGCGCCCATCGTCGCGCGGACGGCTCCAGACCACGGGGTGGCATGATTGTCGATGCGCATCTGGAAGATAAAATAGGTTGGCGAGCAGAAACCGACACCTTTCACCTTGCCGATACCGGGCGTATCGGGCGGCAGCGATTGGCACATGTAATCTTCGCGGCAGAAATGGTCGGCCGAGCAAGCCGGCCGATTGCCGCGGTTGACGGCGCCGCCCAAGCACTGGTCGAAATTATTGGTCGCCACGCAGATGTCGAATTTCTTGCCGCCGACCAGGCCGCAGATCTCGTTCGGCATCGGCTTGCCCGGCTTGAAGCCGGCAAAGGCACGGTCCTTGTCATTGCATCCGCGATAGGCGATGCCGGCCGGCACACCGATCTTCGGTGGCCGGCAGGTGTAGGCGGTGCGCGACATGTCGGTGGCGAAGGCCGCGAACTGGCCTGTAATGCTGTAGCGGTCATTGAAAGGCTGCGTGCCGTTGCTGGCGATCGAGCCGGTCAGGCATGGATGGCCGGAAAACATCTTTTCGCTGTCCTTGGGCAGCAGGCATTGCGCCAGTTTCGGCCGCACCCCCGATGCCGTCGCCAGCGCCGTGCAGACGGTGCCGCCGCCGCATTGCCAGGTCGTGCCGAAGCGGGCCGCATCCTCCGGCATCAAACACGGCATCGCCATCTCGGCCGGTGCGTAAGCGACCTCGCGGGCGTCTTTCCATGCGGCCGGCGGCGCGAAGGACAGCGGGCGGAGGCGGTTCGGCTCCTTGCCGTCGGCGGTCGCACGCAGCCAGGCTTCGCGCCGCGGCATCTCGGCATGAAGATGCGGCGAGATGCCGACCTCGATGCGGTTCAGCGGCGATGTCGTCTTGTCGTCGAGGCCGATGAAATGGAAACCGGCGGTCGAACCAGCCTGATGACAACCCTGGCAGGCGCCATTGTCGAGCCGCTCGACCAGCGCTTCCGGCGTGCGCAGCAGCTTCAGCGCGGAATAGTCCAGCCCGGAAAAATCCGCGGGCTGGAACAGCGGCGTGAACGGGTGATTGGCCTGCCTTGCGCTGCCGAAAGTCGACCACGAGACGACTTTCTTGGCCAGGAATTCATCCGGGATTTCGTAGACGCCGAGATCGACCGCCGCGACATTGGCGCTGATATAGTCGGAAAGTTTTGCTTTCAGCGCGGCGTCGTCGGCAAGCCGCGCCAAGTCGGGCGTGTTTTCCAGCGGCTTTTCGCTGACCGTCTCTCCACCGACGCCAAAAATCCGCATGAGGTAGGCAGCCTGGCCGCCAAATTCGGTCTCCTGGCCGGAGGGAAAGCGCACAATCTGGGCGTTGAGCTCGAGCTGCTTGAAGCTCAGCCCGGCCCTTTCAAGCGGCCCGCCGATGAGCCAGCCGATATCGACGGTCTCATCGAGCTGCGGCGTCCAGCGTCCGGCAACGCCGACGCAGCCGCCATCGGCGTCCGGCGCGGCGCTATAGATGGCATTGAAATTGAACGGCAAGCGCGAGGCCAGAACCTTGCCGTTTTTCTTGAAGCTGTAGGCAAGGCGGTAGATGAAACGGACCTCGCCGCAGCCCCCATCGCCTCCTATTTCGGCGAAATCACGCCGATCGAGCCGGTTGACGACACCGACCAGCCGAAAGCGCGCGGCGTCGGTCTTCAGCCAGCGCATGTCGATGATGCGGCCGACATTGCCGTCGGTGACTTCGTAGAGCGACCGCCCGCCAGCCTTCATCTCGGCGCGCAGCGCGGCGACATCGCCCGCAATCGTTTCGATGATCCGATGATAGGCCGGCGCCCTGTCGTAGAGCGTCTTCAGGTCGCCCTTGCCGTCGACATCGAAAATGCCGGCGAAATCAAAACCCCTGGCGTCGAGAGCGGCCAGCACGGCCGGATCGTCGACGATCATTACCGGACCTTCGGCGCGCGCCAGGCTGGCCAAGAAAAAATTGGCGAGAATCACGGCGATCAGGGCGAGCCGACGGTTCATTCAGCGGTCATCCTGTTGCGATTTTCGGCAAGCTCGCGCAGCACCGGCACCAGCGCCAGCGGCAAGTCTTCAGCGATCAGCCCAGGTCCGAAACGGCTGCCGGCCTCAGCATGAATCCAGACCGCCGCGCAGGCGGCTTCGAAAGCCGGCATGCCTTGTGCCAGGAGGCCGGCGATGATGCCCGACAGCACGTCGCCCGAACCGGCGGTGGCCAGCCATGGCGCGCCGTTGCCGTTGATCGCCGCCCTGCCATCGGGCGCCGCGATCACCGTGTCCGCGCCCTTGTAGACGACGATGGCGCCGGCGCGCGCGGCGGCAGTGCGCGCCTTGGCCAGCTTGGACAGGGTCTTGTCTGCGGCGATGTCCGCAAACAGCCTGGCGAATTCGCCCTCATGCGGCGTCAGCACCAGCGCTGGCGCGTTCAGACGACGGGCGGCTTCGAACAGAACGTCGGGCGTATCGCGAAACGAAGTGATGCCATCGGCATCGAGCACCAGCCCGTCGACCTTGCCGTCTTGCCGCCCCCCGGTGGCCAGTACGCCAAGGGCAAAATCGCGTGTTTTCTCGCCAACGCCAAATCCGGGTCCGAGGACAAATGCCGATGGCCGGCGGCCCTCGATGAATTCCTGCACGTCCGCGATGCTGTCGGCCTTTTTCAGCATGATCGAAGTCAGATGCGCGGCATTCACCTGCACGGCATTCGCCGGCGACAGCACGGTCACCGCCCCTGCCCCGCTTCTGGCCGCGGCAAGCGCCGACAGCCGTGCGGCACCCGTCGCCGATGGCCCGCCGGAAAAGACGCCGACATGGCCGCGCCTGTATTTATGCGCGTCGACGGCTGGGACCGGGAAATTTTCGAGCCAAATCGGCGGGATGTTCTCGAAGGTGAGCGGTTCAAGCTGAGCAACGATATCGTCGCTAATGCCGATATCGGCAAGCACCAGCTCGCCGCACATCCCGCGCCCCGGCAACAGCAGATGGCCGGGCTTTTTTCGCGCGAATGTTACCGTGAATTGGGCGCGGAATGCCTGGCCGAGAATCTGGCCACTGTCGCCTGACACGCCTGAGGGCAGATCGACCGCGACGACAGGCATGTTCAGTTCTGTCGCAACCTCGACCGCCCTGGCGGCATCACCGGACAGCGGCTTGGACAGCCCCGCCCCATAAACCGCATCGACCAGGATCGAACCTTTATCGGCAGCAAATTCCGACAGCGGCCGTGGACTGACCCGGCATTCCGACGCGGCGAGCGCCGCGTCGCTGCCGGCTTTGGGCGAGCCGGATGCCCACAGCAACACGTCGACGGCGCTGTCCCTTAGAATGCGGGCGACGACATAGCCATCGCCGCCATTGTTGCCAGGCCCGCACAGCACGTGGACGCGCCTGGCAGCCGGAAAATGGGCGAGCACCACCGCAGCGACTGCGCCACCTGCATTGCGCATCAGGACAATGCCGTCGAATGGTCCGGCGGAAATCGTCAGCCGGTCGGCCTCAGCCATTTCGGCCGGAGACAGAATTTCATTGCTCATGGATGCCGATCCGCATTGGCTCAAGCCGATCCTGTGGTCAAACCCCGATCCTTGTGGTCAAACCCCGATCCCTGTGGTCAAACCCCGATCCCTGTGGTCAAACATTGTCCAGTTTTCGGTTCGAAGCAAACGGCGATGAAATGGCACGATCTGTAAGCACATCGTTAGGGACAATGGCGTCCTCGAAGCACAACTGCCCGCGAAATGCTCTATCTGCCCAATTATTGTGCGGACTGTAGCGTCGACAATGTGTAGGTTCCCAGTATCCATGACGCAGCCAATGCAGCGAATGACGCGAATTTAGCCCTCAACGCGGCATGGCATCGAAATCGCGTGATACCGCTTCGAATCTCCTCAAATTGGCACAGTTCGTGCTTGAAAGAGGCGCAAGCGGGGCTCACAACCCGTCTTTTTTGACAGTGGAGGCCACTTTTTACATGAAAAAGATCGAAGCGATCATCAAGCCGTTCAAGCTAGACGAAGTGAAGGAAGCGCTTCAGGAGGCCGGGCTGCAAGGCATCACCGTAACGGAGGCCAAGGGTTTTGGCCGGCAGAAGGGCCATACCGAACTCTATCGCGGCGCTGAATATGTCGTGGATTTTCTGCCCAAGGTGAAGATCGAGGTCGTGCTCGGCGACGACGCGGTCGAAGGCGCGATCGAAGCCATTCGCAAGGCGGCCCAGACCGGCCGCATCGGCGACGGCAAGATCTTCGTCTCCAACATCGAGGAAGTCGTGCGCATCCGCACCGGCGAAACAGGGATGGACGCGGTCTGAGGATTCTGATTTCAGATCATCTCCTCGAAACGTCATCAGACAGGGAAACATGACATGACGACAGCCAAAGACATCATGAAGCAGATCAAGGACAACGACGTGAAATTCGTTGACCTGCGCTTCACCGATCCGAAGGGCAAGCTGCAGCACGTGACGATGGATGTCGTTGAGGTCGAGGAAGACATGTTTGCCGACGGCGTTATGTTCGACGGGTCCTCCATCGCCGGCTGGAAGGCGATCAACGAATCCGACATGGTGCTGATGCCCGACACCGAGACGGTGCATATGGACCCGTTCTTCGCGCAGTCGACCATGGTCATCCTGTGCGATATCCTCGATCCGATCTCCGGAGAATCCTACAACCGCGACCCGCGCGGCACCGCCAAGAAGGCTGAAGCCTATATGAAGGCGGAAGGCATCGGCGATCAGATCTTCGTCGGCCCGGAAGCCGAGTTCTTCGTGTTCGACGACGTCAAGTACAAGGCCGATCCGTACAACACCGGCTTCAAGCTCGACTCCACCGAATTGCCGTCCAACGACGACACCGACTACGAGACCGGCAATCTCGGCCACCGCCCGCGCATCAAGGGCGGCTATTTCCCGGTGCCGCCGATCGACTCGGCGCAGGACATGCGCTCTGAAATGCTGACCGTGCTCGCCGAAATGGGCGTGCGTGTCGAAAAGCACCACCACGAAGTCGCCGCTGCCCAGCACGAGCTCGGCATCAAGTTCGACACGCTGGTCCGCAACGCCGACAAGATGCTGATCTACAAATATGTCGTGCACCAGGTCGCCAACGCCTACGGCAAGACGGCCACCTTCATGCCGAAGCCGGTCTTCGGCGACAACGGCTCGGGCATGCACGTCCACCAGTCGATCTGGAAGGGCGGCAAGCCGACCTTCGCCGGCAATGAATATGCCGGCCTCTCGGAGAGCTGCCTGTTCTACATCGGCGGCATCATCAAGCATGCCAAGGCGATCAACGCCTTCACCAACCCGCTGACCAATTCCTACAAGCGTCTGGTGCCGGGCTACGAAGCGCCGGTGCTGCTTGCCTATTCGGCCCGCAACCGCTCTGCCTCCTGCCGCATTCCATTCGGCTCGTCGCCGAAGTCCAAGCGCGTCGAGGTCCGCTTCCCCGATCCGGGCGCCAACCCCTACCTCGCCTTTGCCGCCATGCTGATGGCCGGGCTCGACGGCATCAAGAACAAGATCCACCCGGGACAGCCGATGGACAAGGATCTCTACGACCTGCCGCCTAAGGAACTGAAGAAGATCCCGACCGTCTGTGGTTCGCTGCGCGAAGCGCTGCAGAGCCTCGACAAGGACCGCGGCTTCCTGAAGGCCGGCGGCGTCTTCGACGACGACCAGATCGACAGCTACATCGAGCTCAAGATGGCCGAAGTGATGCGCTTCGAAATGACCCCGCACCCGGTCGAGTATGACATGTATTACTCGGTCTGAGCGGACGAGCTAAGCGACAAACAAAACCCCGCCGGAGCGATCCGGCGGGGTTTTTGTTTGGGATGGCGAACACTCAATCCAGCAGTTGGTGTTGTCGCCCTGACAAAAGGCCGACGCGACGGAGAGCAGTCACGGCGCAGACACTCAGGTCCGAGCCGTGACGAGCGCTCAAGCGGCGGCCGAAACCTCGGCGCTGGTCGGGACGGAGGCGATCGTCTTCAGGATCTGAGAAGCGATCTGGTAGGGGTCGCCCTGCGAGTTCGGGCGGCGATCCTCGAGATAGCCCTTGTAGCCGTTGTTGATGAACGAATGCGGCACGCGGATCGAGGCGCCGCGATCGGCGATGCCATAGCTGAACCTGTTCCATGGCGCGGTCTCATGCTTGCCGGTCAGACGCTTGTCGTTGTCCGGGCCGTAGACGGCGATGTGATCCATCAGGTTCTTGTCGAAGGCTGCCATCAGCGCCTCGAAATAGTCCTTGCCGCCGACTTCGCGCATATAAGCGGTCGAGAAGTTGGCGTGCATGCCGGAACCATTCCAGTCGGTGTCGCCGAGCGGCTTGCAGTGGTATTCGATATCGATGCCGTATTTCTCGGTGAGGCGCTGCATCAGGTAGCGGGCCATCCACATCTGATCGGCGGCCTTCTTGGAGCCCTTGCCAAAAATCTGGAATTCCCACTGGCCCTTGGCCACCTCGGCGTTGATGCCTTCATGGTTGATGCCGGCGGCAAGGCAAAGGTCGAGATGCTCCTCGACGATCTGCCTGGCGACGTTGCCGACGTTGCTGTAGCCGACGCCGGTGTAGTACGGGCCTTGCGGCGCGGGGTAGCCGCTCTCGGGGAAGCCGAGCGGGCGGCCATCCTTGTAGAAGAAATACTCCTGCTCGAAGCCGAACCAGGCGCCCTCGTCGTCGAGGATGGTGGCGCGCTTGTTGGATGCATGCGGCGTCACGCCGTCCGGCATCATGACTTCGCACATGACGAGCACGCCATTGCTGCGCGCGGGATCCGGATAGATGGCGACCGGCTTCAGCACGCAGTCGGACGAGTGGCCTTCGGCCTGCATGGTCGAGGAACCGTCGAAGCCCCACAGCGGAAGCTGGTCGAGCGTCGGGAATTCGGCATATTCCTTGATCTGCGTCTTTCCGCGAAGGTTGGGAACCGGGGTGTATCCATCGAGCCAAATGTACTCGAGCTTGTATTTCGTCATTCTAGCCTCTCGTTGCTTTGATCACCGAACCTGGACGGCGCCGGCATGCCAGCCACCCTGCAGCCGACCTGCCGGGTTATTAAAAAGCAATTCGTGTGCCATTCTCACCGGCCAAGGATGCGACAAAACTGACGCCGCATCCCGACAAATCCGCTGCCGCGTAATCGCAATGCGTCCGGATCAATCACAAGCATGCTCTGCATAAATAACAGGCAGATACTGATCTTTTTATAATCATATTGCCTAACTGGATTGCAGAACCTATCTTCGGGAAAGATTGAATCGGCAAGGCTCTGCAGAAGAAGGGAAACCGACTATGGAAATCACTCCTGTCCGTCAGTCGGCCAAAATCCTGATGTTCCCGGTGGCAGCGCGCGCTTCTGCCTCAAATTTAAGCGGAAAGGCTAAGTTCGCGGCAGAGCTTGCTTCGTTGCGCAACCGTACGGATTTCGGAAGCGGCTGGTATCACGAAGCGGCCATCGAGGAAGAAAAACAGGACCGGAACAGCTAACCTTTCCTCCGCATCGCTTTGACGAATTGCAAAGCCCGGCGCGATCGCTCGCGCCGGGCTTTTCATTTTTGCTGTCAGGCGAGGATCAGGTCTTGGCGTGCAAGTCCGTTCCCAGCGTATCCCTAACAAAGATCGTACCGATGATCAGCGACATCGCCGCAATCACCACCGGATACCAGAGGCCGTAATAGATATCGCCGCTGTAGGCGCTGAGCGCGAACACCGTCGCCGGCAGCAGGCCGCCAAACCAGCCATTGCCGATGTGATAGGGCAACGACATGCCGGTATAGCGGATGCGGGTCGGGAACATTTCGACCAGGATCGCGGCGATCGGTCCGTAGACCATGGTCACGTAAATGACCAGGATGAACAGGACGCCGATGACCTTTGCCCAGTTGACCTGTTCAGGGTCGGCAAACATCGCAAAGGCGCCTGCCGCCGGGACGCTGTAGATGGTGATCTCGGGCACCGCCGCGGCCTCATCGGCCGTCAGCAGCTTGTCCTTGACCGCCCGGTCGGCCGCAACCGTCGTCTTGTCGCCGGCGCGGATTGCGGCGGCGTCGAGCTTCAGTTCCGGATTGGCCGCGACGAAGGCGTCAAGCTTCTGGTCGGCGACCTTGGCCGCAGCACGCTTCAGCGGATAGCCGCCGTCCCGCAATGCAATGTTGATTGCCTTCTTGAACGCGGCGTCGCTTGAAGTTGCCTTGCCTGCGGCTGCCACGGCATCATAGGACGCCACCGTTGCGGTGCCGATCTTGACACTGGCCGCGGCCCCCGGTGCCGCTGTCGTGACAATGTCATAGGGCACCGAGCTCTTGGCAAGGAAGTCCGTCGCAATATCGCACGACGTCAGAGGCTTGCGCGTTCCGGTCGGATTGAACTGGAACTTGCAGTCCCCAGGTGCAGCGGTAATCGTCGCACGGGTGTTTTGCTGTGCGGTGGCGAGCGCCGGGTTGGCTGCCCAGGTCAGCGCCTTGAACAACGGGAAGGTGGTGACGATCGCCAGCGCCAGGCCCGCCATGATGATCGGCTTGCGGCCGATCTTGTCGGAGAGCCAGCCGAACACGACGAAGAAGATCGTGCCGAGCGCCAGCGCGATGGCGATCATGATGTTGACCGACTGGCCGTCGACCTTGAGCACGTTCTGCAGGAAAAACAGCGCGTAGAATTGGCCGTTGTACCAAACCACGGCCTGGCCGGCAGTAAGGCCGAAAAGCGCCAAAATGGCGATCTTGGCATTTTTCCACTGTCCGAAGGCTTCCGTCAGCGGCGCCTTGGAGCCCTTACCCTCGTCCTTCATCCGCTGGAAGGTCGGCGATTCGGCAAGCGACAGGCGAATCCAGACCGATATGCCGAGCAGAATGGCTGAGAGCAGGAATGGAACACGCCAGCCCCAGGCCTCGAAATCCTCCTTGCTCAGCGAATTTTGCACGATAAGGATGACGACCAGCGACAGGAACAAGCCGAGCGTCGCCGTCGTCTGGATCCACGATGTGTAGAAGCCGCGACGGTCGTCGGGCGCATGCTCGGCCACATAGGTCGCCGCACCGCCATATTCACCACCGAGCGCCAGGCCCTGCAGCATCCGCAGCGCAATCAGGATAATAGGCGCTGCAATGCCCCAGCTTGCCGAACCAGGCAGCAGGCCGACCAGGAAGGTCGACAGGCCCATGATCATGATAGTGACGAGAAAGGTGTATTTGCGACCTACGAGATCACCGATGCGGCCAAACACCAGCGCGCCGAACGGGCGCACGAGGAAGCCAGCGGCGAAAACCAGCAGCGTAAAGATGTTGCGCGTCGCTTCCGGATACGAGTTGAAGAATGTCGAGCCGATCGCTGCCGCCAATGCGCCGTAGAGATAGAAATCGTACCATTCGAAAACGGTGCCGAGCGAGGAAGCGAAGATGACTTTCTTCTCTTCCCGCGTCATTCCGCGGCTTGCTCTGCCGGCGGTCGCTGCCATTGCCATGAATTCGTCCTCCCGTGACATCTCGCTGTGCTTGATGCTGCGCGGTGTCGCCTCTGGACACGAACTCGGGCAGCTATCGCCGCGAGAAGTGACAGAAAGCGCCGCCCAGAGGCAGCCCGTCTTTGGGATTATGACTTTGGTCCAATGCATCGCCCGAACATCGGAATCGATGTTCGGAAAGCACGATGCATAGATTCAAAGTGTTAGAGCGTATTTTGCACGTCCAACTGGAACGCACGTCGCTCTAATAGGGCAAGGCGAAACGAATGAGGGCGGCGATTGCCGTCAGCCCTTGAGCGCCTCGAGGAGACCGACGGCGGCCATCATGTCGCGCTTGCGGTGGGCACGGCGGGCGACGGCTTCCGCGTCATGGCCCCAGTGCTCGGCCTGCCAGTCCTCGTCGACATGGCCGGCGGCCCAGGCTGCCTCGCCGTCGATCTCGCCGAAATCGACGGCCAGCGCCAGCAGTGCCGATCCCGTCAGCGACATCATGACGTGGATGGCGGCAAGCCGGAGCGGGTCGGCACGCTGGGCAAGATGAACGCCGAGCACCGCGATGCTCTCGCGCGGCTGCTCGACATGGATCACCCCTTCGGCGAGTTGAAACCGGGCGCCGAGCGCGCTCCGCGCCCAATCGATGACGGGGTCCCAATATTCGTTCTGCCGATCGACGAGCCCTTGGGGGGCGTCGGCGCGATAGCAGAGCAGGTCGGACGAGGCAAAGCGCAGGATGTCTTCCAAAACCGCCTGCGGGTCGCTGGCGACGCCGTCGATGGCCGTGTTGACCAGACGCATGACCGGCATCGTCATCGGGTCGATCGTCTCGCCTTGCGCAGCGAACTCGCCGGCGACCAGAGCGGCGGCTTTTTCGGTCGGCAGGATCAGAAGCGCTTTGCCCGGCGTACGGACCGGCTTGCCATCGAGATGAACCGCAAAACCAGCTTCGGCCGGTGCGACCGAGACGGTTTTGTAGAAGCGTTTCGGCAGATGCGTCTTCATCTGGATCTGGGCACGGCGTACCGGATCCGGATCGGAAAGCTGCTTTCCCGCTTCGAGGTCGTTGAGAATATCGCGCATGCCGGAGCCTTTCATCCGGGGATCTGTTTTCGGGCCGGCCGATTCACAATGATCAGACCGGCTGCGATGAGGCCGAGTGCCAGGAAAATACGGATGGTCAGCGGCTCGTTCAAGAAGATGGCGCCGCACAGAACGCCGAACACCGGCGAAAGAAAGGTGAAGCTCGACAGGCCCGATGCCGGATAGCGCCGCAGCAGCCAGAACCAGAGCACATAGGTGAAGGCGACGATGTAGACCGCCTGGAAAAGGAGGGCCAAGGTCGGCAAAGCGGCGAAGTCGCGGACGGGCGGCCCGGCGAAAGGCAGCACCAAGGCGCCGACCATCGCAGCGCCGGCCAGTTGGTAGAGCAGCAACTTCTCGGCGCTCGTTTCCGCCAGTTTCGTGCGCTTGATGACGATGTAGGTCAAAGCCCACAGAATGCCGGCGCCGAGACTGAGCAGATCACCAATCAGGGTCGCACCGTTATCGGCGCTCAACTGGTCGGAGAACACCGCGACCAATCCGGCGAAAGCGAGCAGAAGGCCGACGAGCCGGCGCGCGGTGATGCGTTCGTTGAGCAGGAAATGCCCGCCGACCAGCACCCAGAACGGCATGGTGTTGACCAGCAAGGTGTTGCGCGCGACGGTCGTCTGTTCGAGCCCGACATAGAGAAACAGGAACTCGAGACCAAAAAGCGCGCCTGCCAGAATGCCGGCGACAAGGGTTCCGTCGCGGGTAAAAAGCGCAATGCCGCGCCAGCGGCACCAGACGAGAACGCACAGCCCGCCGATGACCGACCGTGCGATCGACAGGAAAACGGGATCGTAGCCGGCATAGGAGATCTTGGCGGCGACGTAGTTCAGCCCCCAGGAAAAGGTCAGCCCGACCATGATGGCGGCGGCCGCCATGTCGACCCTGTCGCGACGGTCGAGCGTATCTGTGGCCATGCCCACTGGAACTAGTCCTCCGCGCTGGCGTCGTCGAAGCCGATCAGGTTCCAGCTCTGGCGCATATGCGGCGGCATCGGTGCGGTGACGTCGATGAAACCCTTGTCGGGATGCGGGATGACGATGCGGCGCGCGTGCAGATGCAAGCGGTTCTGCATGCCGCCGGGAAAATCCCAATTGGTATCGGCCTCGAAATATTTGGGATCGCCGATGATCGGGCAGCCGATGTGAGCGGCATGGACGCGAAGCTGGTGGGTGCGGCCGGTATAGGGTTCCATCTCCAGCCAGGACAGGGTCTGCGCCGCCTGCTCGACGATCCGGTAATAAGACACTGCGTGGTCGGCGCCCTTTTCGCCATGCTTGGCGACGCGCACGCGGTCGCCGTCGGGCGTCGGTTCCTTGATCAGCCAGGTCGAGATCTTGTCCTCGCGCTTCGGCGGCACGCCCTTGACCAGCGCCCAATAGGTCTTCTTGGTCTCACGCGCCCGGAACGCCTCGGCAAGCTTCATGGCGGCGAGCCTGGTGCGGGCGACGACCAGCACGCCTGACGTGTCGCGGTCGAGCCGGTGCACCAGACGCGGTTTCTCGCCCTTCTGGCTGCGCCAGGCTTCCAGCATGTCGTCGACATTGCGGGTGACACCTGAGCCACCCTGGACGGCGAGGCCGGCCGGCTTGTTGAAGACAAACACTTTTGGATCTTCATGGATCAGCATCTTGGCCAGAACGTCGGCGTCGCCCTGGTTGCGGATCGAGTGACCGGTGAGCGGGCTCTCGCCCTTCTTGTCCACTTCGAGCGGTGGGATGCGAACCGTCTGGCCCGGCTCGACGCGGGTATCGGCCTTAACCCTGCCGCCATCGACGCGGATCTGGCCGGATCGCAGCAGCTTTTGCAGATGGCCGAAGCCAAGACCCGGAAAATGGGTCTTGAACCAGCGATCGAGCCGCATGCCCGCCTCGCCGGCCTCCACCGTGATCTGTTCTACGCCTGCCATTGTCTCGTTTTTACCCGTTTCTAGCGCATGACCTGAAATCGATCTTCGGAAAGGGTCATGCGCAAATCAAAAAGCTACAGCGTCCTTGGCGCGCCCTGAGGGGCACGCGGCGCTGCAAGCGGGGGCAATAGCATTAAGGCAGGCTTCTTGCGAGCCAAAGACCCAGAAACAGGGCAATGATCGCGCCAATGAGGCTGGCAAGGGCGTATCCGAACGCCGGCAGCGTCGCGCCGCGCTCCCACAGCGTCGCGAAATCGAGCGAAAAGGCGGAGAACGTGGTGAAGCCGCCGAGGATGCCGGTGGCGACGAACAGCCGAAGCTCGTTCGATCCGCCGTAGCGCCGCGCCAGGGTCGTGATGAACAGGCCCATGGCAAAGGAGCCGACAATGTTGATCGCCATCGTGCCCCAGGGAAAACTCGGGCCGACAAGACGCAGCGCAACGAAATTGACGACGTGCCGGAGCCCGGCACCAATAGCGCCGCCCGCAGCAACGAGGAGGAGATTGATCATCGCCGTTTACTGCCCTTACAGGGTGGCTCGGTCAATCCCTGCCCCTGAGCGGGAAAGTAGCGCGAGCCTACTTTTTCCGCTCGCCGCGCAGCTTCGCCCAATAGTCGAGCCGCTTCCTGATATCACGCTCGAAACCGCGCTCGGGCGGATCATAGAATTTACGGCGGCCCATCTTTTCCGGAAAATAATCCTGTCCGGAAAAAGCGTCCGGCTCGTCGTGGTCGTAACGGTAGCCGGCGCCGTAATCTTCTTCCTTCATCAGCTTGGTCGGCGCGTTGAGGATGTGTTTGGGCGGCAGCAATGAGCCGAACTCCTTAGCCGCCTGTGTGGCGGCCTTGAAGGCGGTGTAGACGGCGTTGGATTTGGGCGCGCTGGCGAGATAGACCGTGGCCTCGGCGAAAGCGAGCTCGCCCTCTGGCGAGCCCAGATAGTCGTAGGCATCCTTGGCGGCATTGGCGACGACCAGCGCCTGCGGGTCTGCCAGCCCGATATCCTCCATCGCCATGCGCACCAGGCGGCGGCCGAGATAGAGCGGGTCCTCGCCGGCATCGAACATGCGGGCGAGATAATAGAGGGCGGCGTCGGGGTCGGAGCCGCGCACCGATTTGTGCAGCGCCGAGATCAGATTGTAATGGCCGTCCTGGCCCTTGTCGTAGATCGGCGCGCGGCGCTGGACGATGCGCTGCAGGCCCTCGGCGCCGAACACCTCGCCTGACTTCGCGGCGCGCCAAACCTCTTCTGCCAGCGTCAGTGCCGCACGACCATCGCCATCGCTCATGCGGACGAGCATCGCCCTCGCCTCGTCGTCGAGCGGCAGCGCCCTGCCCTCGGTCTCCTCGGCACGGGCCAGCAGTTTTGCGATGCTGTCCTCACCGAGCGAATGGAAGACCAGCACGCGGGCGCGGGATAGAAGCGCGGCATTCAGCTCGAAGGACGGGTTTTCGGTGGTGGCGCCAACCAGCACCACGGTGCCATCTTCCATCACAGGCAGAAAACTGTCCTGCTGGGCGCGGTTGAAGCGATGGATCTCGTCGACGAAGAGCAGCGTCTGACGGCCGTTGGTGCGGCGCAGCTTCGCCGCCTCGAACACTCTCTTCAGGTCGGCGACTCCGGAAAAGACCGCCGATATCTGTTGGAACGCAAGGCTGGTTTCGCCGGCAAGCAGCCGCGCGACCGTGGTCTTGCCCGTCCCGGGCGGCCCCCAGAAGATCATCGAGCCGAGCGAGCCGGAGCCGATCAGCCGCGTCAGCGCGCCGTCGGGTCCGGTCAGATGCTCCTGGCCGACGACCTCGCTGAGGTTCTGCGGGCGCAGCCGGTCGGCCAGCGGCCTGCCGGGCGGCGCCTTTTCCGGTTCATCGACACTGAACAGATCGGCCATGCACGTCTTTTCGTTGGAGCGCGATCTCGTCCGAAGGATCGACGCTCGGGCTCAGTAACGCAACACCTGGCGCAGTATCTGCCCGCCGCGCTCGACGGTAAAGCGCCACCAGCGCGTCTCCTGCATGGCTGCCTGCTCCAGGGTCGCCGCGGTATCGATGGTCAAGCCGTTGACCTCGCGAACGATGTCGCCCGGCTGGAAGCCGAAACCGGCTGCGGGCGAACCGCGATTGATGTCGATCACCGTAACACCCTTGACGTCCGTGCGAATGCCGAGCCGCTGGGCGAGCCGCGGCGACAGTTCCGCAACCTTGGCACCGGAGAACGGGCTGCGACCGCGCAGCGTCACTTCCGCGAGTTTCGCACCTTCCGGCGCACGCTCCAGCGCGATGTCCATCGCCGCTTGCTGGCCTTTGCTCAGAACGGCGAAGCTGGCATTGATGCCGATCGACAGCGTGGCCATCCGGTAATCCAGCGCCTCGATGCTCTCGACCGGCGTGCCATTGAGCGACAGCACGACGTCACCGGCCTTGAGCCCCGCCTTGGCCGCCGGCCCAGCTTCGTCGATGGAGGAAACCAGTGCCCCGGTCGGCGTCTCGAGACCGAGCGATTCGGCGATTTGCGGCGTCACGCGCTCGAATTCGGCGCCGATATACGGCCTCTCGAAGAAGTCGCGCCCGGCCTTGGCCGCATCGGCAAACGCGCGAACCATATTGGAGGGAATAGCAAAGCCGATGCCGATCGAGCCACCGCTGCGGCTGTAGATTGCCGTGTTGATGCCGACCAGTTGGCCACCCATGTTGATCAGCGCACCGCCGGAATTGCCGGGATTGATCGCAGCGTCGGTCTGGATGAAGAAACTGGAATCGGAAACGCCGATGTGGCTGCGGGCAAGTGCCGAAACGATGCCGCTGGTGGTGGTCTGGCCGACACCGAAGGGGTTGCCGATGGCCAACAACAGGTCGCCGACCTCGAGCGCGTCGGAATCGCCGATGGCGACGACCGGAAATGGCTTGTCGGCGGAGATCTTGAGCACGGCGAGGTCAAGCGTCTCGTCCTTGAGCAGCACCTTGCTGTCGAATTCACGCCCGTCCGCGGTGGCGACCTTGACCTGATCGGCGTCCTTGATGACGTGGAAATTGGTGACCACTATGCCTGTCGGGTCGACCAGCACGCCGGAGCCGAGCGAAGACTGCGCACGCGGCTGCGAACGGCCGAAGAACTCTTCGAAGAACGGATCGCCGTCGAAGGGCGACCTCAGCCTGGCCGTTTGCGAGGCATAGACATTGACCACGGCCGGCGCCGTCTGCTTGACCAGCGGCGCAAACGACAGCTGCATCTCCTCGCGGCCGAACGGCACGCGCTTGTCTGGGCCGGAGGTGGCATTTTCGCCTTCGGCGCCGCGCAACATGTCGGTCAGCACGTCGGACAGACCGGGATCGGCCTTGGTGTCCTGAGCCAGCGCCTGCCTGGCCGCCGGCACGAGCGCCGCCGCCATCAAGGCGCAGAGTAGAACAAGGGACATCCGTTTTACGCGCATTCCGAATCCTCCGGGGTCGGGCGCCATTGTCCCGACGATTGTGCAAAATGAAAGGCTAAGTCGATGAAATCTAATTATTCTCGAGGAAAAGACATGGGCTTAAGTCAAGACAGTCCCCGCAATGCTCCCTACCGCGTCCAGAACGCACAAAAGGGCCCGCAGGCCCTTTTGAACTCCTTGAGGGAAACCGAAGCTTATGCGGCTGCGGCTTCCTCGTCGGTGCCTTCTGCCTCGATGCGGGCACGGTCGCCGGCGCCCTTGGCCGAGGTGTCGCGATCGACGAACTCGATGACCGCCATGGCGGCATTGTCGCCGTGGCGGAAGCCCGCCTTCATGATGCGCAGATAGCCGCCGTTGCGGGTGGCGTAGCGCGGCGCGATCGTGTCGAACAGGCGCTTGACGACGCCTTCATTGCCGATCTGGGCAATCACCTGGCGGCGGGCATGCAGGTCGCCGCGCTTGCCTAGCGTCACCAGCTTCTCGACGATCGGACGCAGATCCTTCGCCTTCGGCAAGGTGGTGAGGATCTGCTCATGCTCGATCAGCGACACGGCAAGATTGGCAAACATCGACTTGCGGTGGCTTATGCTGCGGGCGAACCGGCGGCCTTTAAATCCGTGGCGCATGGCTCTTCTCCTGGTGTTGTGGGCGGTTGGCCCGGCTGTTTCGTTTTGTGAATGGTCAATAGTGAATGGTGAATGGAAGGGCTCTACCTCTCCGAAGTCGCCGACCACGACCATTCACCATTTCACCATTCCCAATTCACCGGTCAGTATTGATCTTCGTAACGCTTGGCGAGGTCTTCGATGTTTTCCGGCGGCCAATCCGGCACTTCCATGCCGAGGTGCAGGCCCATCGCCGCCAGGACTTCCTTGATCTCGTTCAGCGACTTGCGGCCGAAGTTCGGGGTGCGCAGCATCTCGGCTTCGGTCTTCTGGATCAAGTCGCCGATATAGACGATGTTGTCGTTCTTCAGGCAGTTGGCCGAACGCACCGAAAGCTCGAGTTCGTCGACCTTCTTGAGCAGCGCCGGGTTGAAGGCAAGCTCGGTCACCTGCTCGGCGGCGACTTCCTTCTGCGGCTCGTCGAAATTGACGAACAGGCCAAGCTGGTCCTGCAGGATGCGGGCGGCGAAAGCCACCGCATCCTCGCCCGAGATCGAACCGTCGGTATCGATCGTCATGGTCAGCTTGTCGTAGTCGAGAACCTGGCCCTCGCGGGTGTTCTCGACCTTGTAGGAGACCTTCTTGACCGGCGAGTAGAGGCTGTCGACCGGGATGAGGCCGATCGGCGCGTCTTCGGCGCGATTGCGGTCGGCCGGCACGTAGCCCTTGCCGGTATCGACGGTGAACTCCATGCGGATTTCTGCGCCCTCGTCCAGCGTGCAGATGACGTGGTCGGGATTGAGGATCTCGACGTCGCCGACCGTCTGGATGTCGCCGGCCAGAACAGCGCCCGGTCCCTGCTTGCGCACGACCATGCGCTTGGGGCCGTCACCTTCCATGCGGATGGCGATTTCCTTGATGTTCAAGACGATGTCGGTCACGTCCTCGCGCACGCCGGCGATGGACGAGAATTCATGCAGAACGCCGTCGATCTGCACGGCGGTCACAGCCGCGCCACGCAGCGAAGACAGAAGCACGCGACGCAGCGCATTGCCGAGGGTCAGACCAAAGCCGCGCTCGAGCGGCTCGGCGACCAGCGTGGTCAGTGTCTTCTTCTTCGAAGAGAACTCGATCTTGTTCGGCTTGATCAGTTCCTGCCAATTTTTCTGGATCATGATGCTTTCCTTCCGTTGACCCGCCACCATCCAATCGTGGCGGGCGACCTGGAATGCCGTGGAGGAACGCTCCTGGCGTTCGCGCGGCGTTCGGTAATTTTTTCCCTAAAGCGCGTAGCGCTTCAGGTCTCTGTTCTTATGCCTGTCGTTGCCCCAAAACCGCTGCGCTCTCGGTTCAGGCCCGAGGCAATGCTTGGGCGACAATCTTTAGACGCGGCGCTTCTTGCGCGGGCGGCAGCCATTGTGCGGGATCGGCGTCACATCACGGATCGAGGTGATGGTGAAGCCGGCTGCCTGCAATGCGCGCAGCGCCGATTCACGACCGGAGCCGGGTCCGCAGACCTCGACCTCAAGCATGCGCATGCCGTGTTCCTGGGCCTTCTTGGCAACGTCCTCGGCAGCCATCTGGGCAGCGAACGGGGTCGACTTGCGAGATCCCTTGAAGCCCTGGGCTCCCGCCGACGACCAGGCAATCGAATTGCCCTGCGCGTCGGTGATGGTGATCATCGTGTTGTTGAAGGTCGAGTTGACGTGGGCAACGCCCGACGAGATATTCTTGCGTTCGCGACGGCGAACACGTGTGGCTTCCTTGGCCATGATGGTCCTTTCAGTTGATCTCTACACCGCCGTAATGCCAGCGGCTCCACCTTCGTAAGGGAGTAGGGGAATAGGGCAGTAAGGGAGTAGGGAAACGCGCAATCCAATTGGCGGCTGTTCCTACTGCCTTACTCCCCTACTCCCTTATTCCCCTAAATTACTTCTTCTTGCCGGCGATCGACTTGGCCGGACCCTTGCGGGTGCGCGCATTGGTATGCGTGCGCTGGCCGCGAACCGGCAGCGAGCGGCGATGACGCAGGCCTCGGTAGCAGCCGAGGTCCATGAGCCGCTTGATGTTCATCGACACTTCGCGGCGCAGATCGCCCTCGACCTGGTAGTCACGGTCGATCGTCTCGCGGATCTGCAGCACTTCCGCGTCGGTCAGCTGGTTGACGCGGCGCTCGGCCGGGATGCCGACCTTTTCGACGATCTCCTGGGCGAAGCTCTTGCCAATGCCGTGAATGTACTGAAGCGCAATGACGACGCGCTTGTTGGTCGGAATGTTGACGCCGGCTATACGAGCCATGTTCTTCTCTTCTCCATGTGGGCCGGACAAGCCGGCGCTATCAAAGTTGCCCCGCGTCCGGTGGAGGCCGGCCCATGCGGGAGTTTCCAGTTCAAAGCGGCTGCCTTGCCCTTGCGGGCAAGCAAGCCTCATGCCTGATAGGAAGACGGGCCGCCATACCCCAGCGAACCGCTCCAGTCAAGCGCAATCGTTTATTTTCCGTTCGCAGACCGTTGGGCCGCCGCTGGGGTCGCAGCCGTGAGCACCGCGTCGATCTGCCGCGTCACCGCATCGATGTCGGCCATGCCGTCGACACCTCTGAGCTTGCCCTTGGCATAGTAGTAGCCGATCAGCGGCGACGTTTTCTTGTAGTACTCCTTCAGGCGCTCTTCGAACACCGCCGGATTGTCGTCCTTGCGCACCGGCAGACCCGCTGCCTTGGCCTCTTCGGCGCGCTTGCCGATTCGACCAACCAGCGCCTTGTCGTCGACGACAAGCTCGATGACGGCGTCGAGAGTGAGGCCGCGAGCCGAGAGCATCGATTCAACCGCGTCCGCCTGCACCAGGGTTCGCGGATATCCGTCAAGGATGAATCCCCCGGCACAATCGGCCTGATCGATGCGCTCAGCGACGATGGCGTTGACGATGGCGTCGGAAACCAGTTCGCCAGCGTCCATCACCGCCTTGGCCCGTTTGCCGACTTCAGTGCCGGCCTGGACAGCAGCGCGCAGCATATCGCCCGTCGAGAGTTGGGGAATGCCGTATTTTTCTACCAGTCTTTGTGCTTGTGTCCCCTTGCCCGCCCCTGGCGGCCCAAGCAATATCAACCTCATCTGGCCTTCTTCCCCCCGCGCAGCTTCGACTTCTTGATCAGGCCCTCATACTGGTGCGCGATCAGGTGACCCTGAATTTGCGCCACCGTGTCGAGCGTTACACTGACCACGATCAGAAGCGATGTGCCACCGAGGTAGAATGGTACGCCAGTCGCTGAAATCAGGAACTCGGGCAGCAGACACACCAGCACCAGATAAATGGCGCCGACGACAGTTATGCGGGTAAGGACATAGTCGATGTAATCGGCGGTGCGCTCGCCCGGACGGTAGCCCGGAATGAAACCCGAATGCTTCTTGAGCTGGTCGGCGGTGTCCTTCGGGTTGAAGACGATCGCCGTATAGAAGAAGGCGAAAAACACGATCATCGCCGCATAGAACGCCATGTAGAGCGGCTGCCCATGGCCGAGTGCCGCGAGGACGGTGCTGGCCCAGGCTGGCATGTTGGTCGTCTGCGAGAAACCGGCGACCGTCGCCGGCAGCAACAGCAGCGAAGAGGCGAAGATCGGCGGAATGACGCCGGCGGTGTTGAGCTTGAGCGGCAGGTGCGAGGTGTCGCCCTGGAACATGCGGTTGCCGACCTGGCGCTTTGGATACTGGATCAGCAAGCGCCGCTGGGCGCGCTCGAAGAACACGATCAGCGCGATGACGACGACGGCAAGAACGATGATCGCCAGGATCAGGCCGGTCGACAGCGCGCCGGTGCGGCCAAGTTCCAGCGTACCGGAGATGGCTTGCGGCAGGCCGGCGACGATGCCGGCAAAGATGATCAGCGAAATGCCGTTGCCGATGCCGCGGGCGGTGATCTGCTCACCGAGCCACATCAGGAACATGGTGCCGCCGACCAGCGTGATGACGGTCGAGATGCGGAAGAACATGCCGGGATCGCTGACGATGCCGTTGCCGCCTTCCAGTCCGACCGCAATGCCGTAGGCCTGGACCAGCGCCAAAAGCACGGTGCCGTAGCGGGTATACTGGTTGATGACCTTGCGGCCCTGCTCGCCTTCCTTCTTCAGCGCCTCCAGTGACGGGATGACGGAGGTCATCAGCTGCATGATGATGGAAGCGGAAATATAGGGCATGATGCCGAGGGCAAAGATCGCCATGCGCTCGACGGCGCCACCGGCGAACATGTTGAACATGCCAAGCACGCCCTTGCTCTGCGACGAGAAGGCCTGGGCGAAAGCGTCGGGATTGATGCCGGGCAGCGGGATATAGGTGCCGAGGCGGTAGACGAGCAGCGCGCCAACGGTGAACCAGATGCGCTTCTTCAGATCCTCCGCCTTGGCGAAGGCCGAGAAATTCAGATTCGAGGCTAGTTGTTCAGCAGCCGAAGCCATGCCTGATTCTCCGCTTGGTCACGCTCGATGGCCCGCAACTCAGGCGGCGCGTGTCACCGAAGCTCACGAGATAAGCTCCGGACTGCAAACATGCAAGCGGCCGCGTTGACGCGGCCGCCATATTGAGAAGATCAAAGCGCAATCAAAAGCGAAACGTGTTCCACTCTTGCCGATCGCGCTTCAAATCGCCGTTACTCGGCTGCTGCCTTTTCCGGCAGCTTCACGGAACCGCCGGCCTTTTCGATCTTCTCGATGGCAGCCTTGGAGGCGCCGGCCACGTCGAAGGCAAGCTTTGACTTGATCTCGCCGTCGGAGAGGATGCGCACGCCGTCCTTGACGCGGCGGATGACGCCGGCCGCGACCAGCGCTTCGGCGGTCACGGTCGTCTTGGCGTCGAGCTTCTTGGCATCGAGCGCAGTCTGGATGCGGGCCAGCGACACGACGGCAAAGCTCTTGGCGAAGATGTTGTTGAAGCCACGCTTCGGCAAGCGCCGGTAGAGCGGCATCTGGCCACCCTCGAAGCCGTTGACGGCGACGCCGGAGCGCGCCTTCTGGCCCTTGACGCCGCGACCGGCGGTCTTGCCCGAGCCGGAACCGATGCCGCGGCCGAGACGCTTCCTGGAATGCGTCGCGCCGTCCTTGTCACGCAGATCGTTGAGTTTCATCTGAGTTCTCCTGCGCTCTGGTTCAGCCCTCGTCCACGACGCGGACGAGATGCTGGACGGCAGCGATCATGCCGCGCACTGAGGGGGTGTCCTCCAGCGTGCGCTGCTTGTGCATCTTGTTGAGGCCGAGGCCGACCAGCGTCGCGCGCTGCTCCTTCGGCCGGCGGATCGGCGAACCGATCTGCTCGACGGTGATGGTCTTGGTTGCTTTCTTGGCCATGGTCAATATCCCTGGTCAGCGTTGACTATTCTTCGGCCGCAACGGCGGTGCCGCGGCGGGCCTGAAGGGTCGAATACTTGATGCCGCGCGCGGCAGCCACATCCTTGGGATGCATCTGGCTCTTCAGCGCGTCGAAGGTGGCGCGAACCATGTTGTAGGGGTTCGACGAACCCATCGACTTGGCGACCACGTCATGCATGCCGAGCGTCTCGAAGACGGCGCGCATCGGGCCGCCGGCGATGATGCCGGTACCCTGCTTGGCAGCGCGCAGCAGAACGCGTCCGGCGCCCCAGCGTCCTTCGACGTCGTGATGCAGCGTACGGCCCGAGCGCAGCGGCACGAAGATCATGTCGCGCTTGGCCGATTCGGTCGCCTTGCGGATCGCCTCTGGCACTTCGCGCGCCTTGCCATGACCGAAGCCGACGCGGCCCTTCTGGTCGCCGACGACGACGAGTGCTGCAAAGCCGAAGCGCCGGCCGCCCTTGACGACCTTGGCAACGCGGTTGATGTGGACGAGCTTGTCCACCATGCCGTCGTCGCGCTCTTCGCGATCACGGCCGCGGCCGCCATCCCTACGTTCCTGTGCCATATCCTGTTCCTTGTTTTTTTCCGGAAGCACGGTTGATGATGATATCCGGTTCCCTCTGTGGGTTGCCGGGAGCGAAACTCATTTTTCCCTTCGCATGATCTTATCCGAAAAGTCTGCAACTTATTGCTGCGCTGACCTCCGGTTGGGGATCATGCTTTAGAAACTCAAGCCGCCTTCACGGGCAGCCTCGGCCAGCGCCTTGACGCGGCCGTGATAGATGTACGGTCCGCGGTCGAAGACGACTTCCTTGACGCCGGCCTTCGAGGCGCGCTCGGCAATCAGCTTGCCGATTGCCACAGCGGCGGCAGTGTCGGCACCGGTCTTGAGCGACCCCTTCAGGTCCTTCTCCAGCGTCGAGGCGGCAGCGATGGTGTGGCCCTTGGCGTCGTCGATGACCTGGACGTAGATGTTCTTCGACGTGCGGTGGACCGACAGACGCGGACGCTCGCCGGCGACCTTCTTGATCTGGCGGCGGACGCGCTGAGCGCGGCGTTGGGTGGAGTCTTTCGAGCCCATGATATCAGTTCCTTGCCTTCAAAAAACGGGGGCAACCCTGTGCGGTAGGACAAGCCTCCCGCGACCGCTCCCCGCGGCGTTGATTTGCAGTGAATGGTGAATGGAAAAATGGTGCTGCCATTTACCATTCACCGTTCGCCATCGACGAAATTACTTCTTCTTGCCTTCCTTGCGGACGATCTTCTCGCCAGCGTAACGAACGCCCTTGCCCTTGTACGGCTCGGGACCGCGATATTCGCGGATCTCGGCAGCAACCTGACCGACCTTCTGCTTGTCGATGCCGGTCACGGTGATTTCCGTCGGCTTCGGCACGGTGATGGTGATGTCCTGCGGCGTTTCGTAGACGACGTCATGGCTGAAGCCGAGCGCCAGCTGCAGGTTCTTGCCCTGCATGGCGGCGCGATAGCCGACGCCGGTAATCTCGAGCTTCTTTTCGAAACCGTCCTTGACGCCCTGCAGGATGTTGACGATCTGCGTGCGCGACATGCCCCATTTGGAACGGGCGGTCTTGGTCTGGTCGCGTGGCTGGACAGCGATCTCGCTGCCTTCCATCTTGACCAGCACTTCGTCGTTGACCACGAACTTCAGCTCACCCTTGGGGCCCTTCGCCGTGACGGTCTGGCCGTCGACGGTCGCGGTCACGCCCTGCGGCAGCGAAACGGGTTTCTTTCCAATACGAGACATTGTTGTCTCCTCTTTCCTTAACTGCTGTGAATGGTGAATGGTAAAATGGTGAATAGCGCGATCAAAGTCTCGTGCAGTCTCACCATTCACTATTCACCATTGACCATTCACCCTTAGAATATCTGGCAGAGGATTTCCCCGCCGACATTCTGTTCACGCGCTTCGTGGTCGGCCATCACGCCCTTCGGCGTCGAAAGGATGGCGATGCCGAGGCCGTTGGCGACGTGCGGGATCGACTTCGCCGAAACGTAAACGCGACGGCCCGGCTTCGAGACGCGGGCGATTTCGCGCACTACCGGCGCACCGTCGAAATACTTCAGCTCGATCTCGATTTCGGACTTGCCGTTGTCGAAGTCGGTCTGGCTGTAGTCGCGGATATAGCCTTCCGCCTTCAGCACGTCGAGGACGCGGGTCCGCAGGCGCGAGGCCGGCGTCGAAACGCTCGACTTCTTGCGGCCATAGGCGTTGCGGATGCGGGTCAGCATATCGCCGAGAGGATCGCTCAATGACATGTTATGTCCTCCTTACCAGCTCGACTTGACCAGGCCCGGGATCTGGCCGTTGTTGCCGAGATCACGAAGCGCGATGCGCGATACTTTGAGCTTGCGATAATAGGCACGCGGACGTCCGGTGACTTCGCAGCGGTTGCGGATGCGGATCTTGGCCGAGTTGCGCGGCAGTGCCGCAAGCTTCAGCTGAGCGCGGAAGCGCTCTTCCATCGGCTTGGACTGATCCATGATGATCGCCTTGAGGACCTTACGCTTGGCAGCGTACTGGTCCACAAGCTTGCGGCGCCTGTTGTTCTTCTCGACTGAGCTGGTCTTTGCCATTTCAGATTTTTCCTTTTCTCGCTGCCGTTACTGGCGGAAGGGGAAGTTGAAGGCCTTGAGCAATGCCCTGGCTTCGTCGTCCGTCTTCGCAGTCGTACAAACGATGACGTCCATGCCCCAGATCTGATCAACCTTGTCGTAGTTGATCTCCGGGAACACGATGTGTTCCTTGATGCCCATGGCATAGTTGCCACGGCCATCGAAGCTCTTCGGATTGAGTCCGCGGAAATCGCGGACGCGCGGCAGCGCGATGTTCACGAGGCGGTCGAGGAACTCGTACATGCGTTCCTTGCGCAGCGTGACCTTGGCGCCGATCGGCATCTTTTCGCGGACCTTGAAGCCAGCGATCGAGTTGCGCGCATGGGTGACGACGGCCTTCTGGCCGGCGATCAGCGCCAGATCTTCCGCCGCGATCGAAGGCTTCTTCGAATCGCCGGTCGCTTCGCCGACGCCCATGTTCAGCACGATCTTGTCGATGCGCGGAACCTGCATCTCGTTCTCGTAGCCGAACTGCTCCTGCAGCGCCTTGCGGATGGTCTCGTTGTAGACCTGCTTGAGGCGCGGCGTGTTCTGGGCAGTCGCCTGCTTGGTTTGAGCCTTAGCCATTGATGACTTCTCCCGAGCGCTTGGCGACGCGCACCTTCTTGCCGTCCTTCTGGAAGATGAAGCCGACACGGGTCGGCTTGCCATCCTTGGGGTCGGCCAGCGCGATGTTCGACAGCTGGATCGGCGCTTCCTTGGTGATGATCCCGCCCTCTTGGGACTGGGACTGCTTCTGGTGACGACGGATCATGTTGACGCCGCGCACCAGCGCGGTGTCTTCCTTCGGCTGTACCGAGAGGACTTCGCCCGAACGGCCCTTGTCCTTGCCGGCCAGCACGACGACCTTGTCGCCTTTTCTAATCTTCTGCATTGGTCCGGCTCCTTACAGCACTTCAGGCGCGAGCGAGATGATCTTCATGTGGTTCTTGGCGCGGAGTTCGCGCGGAACCGGTCCGAAGATACGCGTGCCGATCGGCTCTTTCTTGTTGTCGACGAGAACGGCCGCGTTCTTGTCGAAACGGATCACGCTGCCGTCCGGGCGGCGGATGTCCTTGGCCGTGCGAACCACGACCGCCTTCATCACATCGCCCTTCTTGACGCGGCCGCGCGGGATGGCTTCCTTGATCGACACCACGATGATGTCGCCCACGGAAGCGTATTTCCGCTTCGAGCCGCCCAGCACCTTGATGCACATGACACGACGGGCGCCGGAATTATCCGCGACGTCGAGGTTTGTTTGCATCTGAATCATGACTGGCCGCCTTCTTCTCTTCTAACGGGACGGGCGCAAAGCCCCTCCCCGGTCTGTCCAAAATTCGTTGTTTACGCCTGGTCCGAAGACACGACGGTCCAGCGCTTGTCCTTGGAAATCGGCTTCGATTCCTGGATGAACACCTGATCGCCGACCTTGTGGGCGTTGTTCTCGTCGTGCGCCTTGTACTTCTTGGTCATGCGCACGGTCTTCTTCATCACGGGATGCGTGAAGCGCCGTTCGACCTTGACGACAACCGTCTTCTCGTTTTTGTCGCTGACGACGGTGCCCTGCAGAATGCGCTTTGGCATGGTTTTCGTCCTTAAGCCTTCTTAGCCGCGGACTTTTCCGCAGCGATGGTCTTGATACGCGCAATGTCCTTGCGGACCTGCCTCACGCGCGCGGTCTTCTCGAGCTGGCCGGTGGCCTTCTGGAAGCGCAGGTTGAACTGCTCCTTCTTCAGGCTGGCCAATTCGTCGGTCAGCTGGTCCTGGGTCTTGGTCCGGATGTCTTCGGCTTTCATGATCAGCCCGTCCTTATTCTGCGATGCGCTGTACGAAGCGCGTCCTGACCGAGAGCTTGGCCGCGCCGAGACGCAGCGCCTCACGGGCGGTTTCCTCATTGACGCCGTCGATCTCGAACATGATGCGGCCGGGCTTGACGCGCGCCGCCCAGTAATCGACCGCGCCCTTGCCCTTGCCCATGCGGACTTCGGTCGGCTTCGACGTCACCGGCACGTCCGGGAAGATACGAATCCAGACGCGGCCGGCGCGCTTCATCTCGCGGGTGATCGCGCGGCGGGCCGCCTCGATCTCACGCGCGGTGACGCGGTTCGGCTCAAGCGCCTTCAGCCCGAAACCGCCGAAATCCAGATTGGTGCCACCCTTGGCGGCACCGTGGATACGACCCTTGAACTGCTTGCGGAACTTTGTGCGCTTTGGCTGCAGCATCGTTCTAACTCCAAATTCTCAACTGTCTCAGGCGTTTTCGCGACGGCGACCGCGTTCGCGCTCACCACCACCGCCATGCGCATGATCGCCCTCGGTGGCGCGGCGCTCCGAAGCCATCGGGTCGTGCTCGAGGATTTCGCCCTTGAACACCCAGACCTTGACGCCGCAGATGCCGTAGGCGGTGTGTGCTTCGGCCGTGCCGTAGTCGACGTCGGCGCGCAGCGTATGCAGCGGCACGCGACCTTCGCGATACCATTCCATGCGCGCGATCTCGGCGCCGCCGAGACGGCCGGCGCAGTTGATGCGGATGCCTTCGGCACCAAGGCGCATCGCCGACTGCACGGCGCGCTTCATGGCGCGGCGGAACGCGATACGGCGCTCGAGCTGCTGGGCGATCGACTGGGCGACCAACGTCGCGTCGATCTCGGGCTTACGCACTTCGACGATGTTCAAATGCGTCTCGGACTTCGTCATTTCCATCAGCTTCCTGCGAAGCTTCTCGATGTCGGCGCCCTTCTTGCCGATGATCAGGCCCGGACGCGCCGCATGGATGGTGACGCGGCACTTCTTGTGCGGACGCTCGATCACGACCTTCGAAATCGCAGCCTGCTTGAGTTCCTTCTCAAGATAGTTGCGGATCTTGATGTCCTCGTGCAGCAGCTTGCCGTACTCGCCGGTGTTGGCGAACCAGCGCGAATCCCAGGTGCGGTTGATGCCGAGACGCAGACCGATCGGATTGATTTTCTGGCCCATTATGCGGCCTCCACTTTTTCTTCGACTTCACGAACGACGATCGTGAGGTGCGAGAACGGCTTCTCGATACGGCTGGCGCGGCCACGGCCACGGGCATGGAACCGCTTCATGACGATCGACTTGCCGACATAGGCTTCCGCCACGATCAGCGCATCGACGTCGAGGTCGTGGTTGTTTTCCGCGTTGGCGATCGCCGATTCCAGCGTCTTCTTGACCGTGCCGGAAATCCGCTTGGCCGAGAATTCGAGATCGGAGAGCGCTGTCGCGACCTTCTTGCCGCGGATCAGCGCGGCAACCAGGTTCAGCTTCTGCGGGCTGATACGGATCGTGCGCAACACGGCGCGCGCTTCGTTGTCAGCAAGCCTGCGCGGAGCTTTGGCCTTGCCCATGATTATTTCCTCTTCGCCTTCTTATCCGCGCCGTGACCGTAATAGGTCCGGGTCGGAGCGAATTCACCGAACTTGTGGCCGACCATGTCCTCGTTCACCGAAACGGGAACGTGCTTCTGGCCGTTGTAGACACCGAAGGTGAAGCCGACGAACTGCGGCAGGATGGTGGAGCGACGGCTCCACATCTTGATCACCTCATTGCGACCACCTTCACGAACCTTGTCCACCTTCTTGAGAAGGTAACCGTCAATGAAGGGGCCTTTCCAAATCGAACGAGTCACTTGGCGTTACCTCTTCTTAGCTCTTGCGCTGATGGCGCGAGCGCAGGATGAACTTGTCGGTCGCCTTATTGGACCGCGTCTTCTTGCCCTTGGTCGGCTTGCCCCAAGGCGAAACCGGATGGCGGCCACCCGAGGTGCGGCCTTCGCCGCCGCCGTGCGGATGGTCGACCGGGTTCATGGTCACGCCGCGGTTGTGCGGACGTTTTCCCCGCCACACCGTGCGGCCTGCCTTGCCGTCATTGATGTTGCCGTGGTCCGGGTTGGACACGGCGCCGACAGTGGCCATGCACGAGCCGTGGACGACACGCTGCTCGCCGGAGTTCAGGCGCAGGATCGCCATGCCCTGGTCGCGGCCGACGAGCTGGGCATAACCGCCAGCCGAACGGGCAACCTGGGCGCCCTTGCCCGGCTTCAGCTCGATGTTGTGGACGATCGTGCCGACCGGCATCGAGGCCAGCGGCATTGCATTGCCCGGCTTCACGTCGACCGCTTCGCCGGCCACAATCTTGTCGCCGGCAGCAATGCGCTGCGGAGCGATGATGTAAGACAGCTCGCCATCGTCATACTTGATCAGCGCGATGAAGGCGCTGCGGTTCGGATCGTATTCGATACGCTCGACCGTGCCGACAATGTCGAACTTGCGGCGCTTGAAGTCGATGATGCGGTACGTACGCTTGTGACCGCCGCCGATGAAGCGGGCGGTGATGCGGCCGTAATTGTTGCGGCCGCCCGATTTGGTCAGGCCCTGGGTCAGGCCCTTGACGGGCTTGCCCTTGTAGAGGCCCGAGCGGTCGACGATGACCAGCTGGCGGGTGCTCGGCGTTATCGGGTTGAATTTTTTCAGTGCCATGTCTGTTGTCCTCGCGGTCTTGCTCAGAGACCCGTCGCGACGTCGATCGACTGGCCGTCGGCCAGCGTCACAATCGCCTTCTTGACGTCGCTCTGGCGGCCGATCGTGCCGCGGAAGCGCTTGATCTTGCCCTTGCGGACAAGCGTGTTCACGGCCATCACCTTGACGCCGAACAGCGCTTCGACGGCAGCCTTGATTTCCGGCTTCGACGCCTTCTTGGCGACGTTGAAGACGACCTGGTTCTGCTCGGAAGCCATGGTCGACTTTTCGGTGATCGCCGGCGAGACGATCACGTCGTAGTGACGAAGGTCGGTCATTTGAAGCGCTCCTCGAGAGCCTCGACGGCGGCCTTCGAAAGGACCAGCGTGCCGCGGCGCAGAATGTCGTAGACGTTGATGCCCTGGATGGGCAGCACGTCGATGTTCGGGATGTTCGTCGCCGCCAGCTTGAAATTCTTATCGAGCTCGGCGCCGCCGATCAGCAGGGCGTTGGACAGGCCCAGCGTCGCGAAATTCGCGATCAGCGCCTTGGTCTTGGCCTCAGTCAGCATCAGCTCATCAATGATGATGAGCGAGGCGCTCTTGGCCTTGGCCGAGAGCGCATGCTTGAGGCCCAGCGCACGCACCTTCTTCGGCAAATCGTGCTCGTGACTGCGGACGACCGGGCCGTGGGCCTTGCCGCCGCCGCGGAACTGCGGAGCGCGTGCCGAATGGTGACGGGCGCGGCCCGTGCCTTTTTGCTTGTACATCTTGGCGCCGGTGCGGGCGATCTCGGCGCGACCCTTGGTCTTGTGCGTGCCCTGCTGCTTCTTGGCAAGCTGCCAGCGCACGACGCGCTGCAGGATGTCCTCGCGCGGATCAAGGCCGAAAATCTCCTCGGAGAGTTTCACCTTGCCGGCGTCCTTGCCGCCAAGCGTTGTGATCTTGAGGTCCATTATTCCGCTCCCTCTGTGGCCGGGACATCTGCTGTGGCCGGGGCATCGTTCTTGGCGCCACCATTGGTTGCAATGGCGCGGATTGCGGCGGGCTTCGGCGCATTGGCCGGCAGCGCAACCTTGGCCGCGTCACGGACCAGGATCCAGGCGCCCTTCGAACCGGGAACCGCGCCGCGGATCAGGATCAGACCACGATCGGCATCGGTCGAGACGACCTCGACATTCTGCGTGGTGACGCGGGTGTCACCCATGTGGCCGGCCATATGCTTGCCCTTGAACACCTTGCCCGGGTCCTGGCGCTGGCCGGTCGAGCCGTGCGTACGGTGCGAGACCGAGTTGCCGTGGGTCGCGCGGCCGCCGCCCATGTGGTGCCGCTTGATGACGCCCTGGAAACCCTTGCCGATCGTGGTTCCCGTCACATCGACCTTCTGGCCGACGACGAAATGATCGACGGTGATCTCGGCGCCAACATCGATCATGTTGTCGGCGGAGACGCGGAACTCGGCAACCTTGGCCTTCGGCTCGACGGAAGCGGTCGCGAAATGGCCGCGCATCGCCTTCGACGTGTTCTTCACCTTGGCAAGGCCAACGCCGAGCTGGACGGCGGTATAGCCGTTCTTCTCCTGCGTGCGCTGCGCCACGACCTGGCAGTTCTCCATCTGGAGAACGGTGACGGGAACATGTTCCCCGGCATCGTTGTAGATGCGGGTCATTCCCACCTTCTTTGCAATCACACCTGAACGCATCGGTTCATTCCTTTAGAGTTCCCTGTCGGGGCTGTCGCCCCTCCACGCCTCTTGTTCCTTCAGAGTTCCCTGTCGGGGCTTTCGCCCCTCCACGCCTCTTGTTCCTTCAGAGTTCCGGGTCGCCCCGCCGCTCTGGTTCCTTAGAGCTTGATCTCGACGTCGACACCGGCGGCAAGATCGAGCTTCATCAAAGCGTCGACCGTCTGCGGGGTCGGATCGACGATGTCGAGCAGACGCTTGTGCGTGCGCATCTCGAACTGCTCGCGGCTCTTCTTGTCGACGTGAGGCGACCGGTTGACCGTGAACTTTTCGATCCGCGTCGGCAGCGGAATGGGGCCGCGGACGTTGGCGCCGGTGCGCTTGGCCGTCGACACGATTTCCCGCGTCGAGGCGTCAAGCACCCGGTGATCAAACGCCTTCAGGCGGATGCGGATATTCTGTCCGTTCATGCGTCACTTCCTTGTTCTGGCGCGGCGCGGGCAGCGCCCGCGACAGATCGGTTTAAGTCCAAATTACTCTTTGATGGTGACGACGATGCCGGCACCGACGGTGCGGCCGCCTTCACGGATGGCGAAGCGCAGCTTCTCTTCCATGGCGATCGGCACGATCAGCTCGACATCGACGGTGATGTTGTCGCCCGGCATCACCATCTCGGTGCCTTCCGGCAGCGACACGATGCCGGTCACGTCGGTCGTGCGGAAGTAGAACTGCGGCCGGTAGTTGGTGAAGAACGGCGTGTGACGGCCGCCCTCGTCCTTGGTCAGGATGTAGGCCTCGGCGACGAACTTCTTGTGCGGCTTGACCGTGCCCGGCTTGGCCAGAACCTGGCCGCGCTCGACACCTTCACGGTCGACACCGCGCAAGAGCGCGCCGATGTTGTCGCCGGCCTGGCCTTGGTCGAGCAGCTTGCGGAACATCTCGACGCCGGTGCAGGTCGTCTTGGTGGTCGGACGGATGCCGACGATCTCAAG
>NZ_JBVVQA010000025.1:0-101400 GCF_055811455.1 Mesorhizobium sp. WSM4845 | reverse complement strand
TCTTCCGCCACCCCCGCCTCCTCCCGAAGAAGGAATGATTACGGGAGGTGCGGCAGCAGGCTCGTCCGCGACCGGTTTGACCACTTTCCTGGCGGCCACCGGTTTGGGAGCCGGGTTGACGACCTTCCGCGGAGCCGCGGCTCTGCGAACGACCTTCGGCGCCGGCGTGGGCGTCGCCACCAGCGGCATCGGCTGAAGGGGCGGCCAGGATGTGCAGCCCATGACCCCCGCCAAGGCGATGGACAGAGTTATCCCGATTGTTGCCTGCTTCAGATTTCTGCCCACCATTGCCTCCTTGTTGATCAGAACAAATCCCGACGCGGATTGGCTTGTTCCCAGACCGCCCTGGCCGCTTTGACCAGTTGCTTGTCGACAGAGCCGCTCAACGGAATCTTCGACTTGAGTTCCCCACGCAGCTGCTTCAACGCCGCCGCTTTCGGCTTGGCCCCGAATTGCGCCAACGTCGCCCGGGCGTCAGGCAGCTCATTGCGAAGATCGAGCGCAACTGTGAATGCCAGGAAACGCACGGCGACGGCCTGGTCGGCCTTGTCGCCCTTTTGCATCTCGAGGGCCGCGCGATCATAGGCGCCGGACTGGTCACCGCGCGAGGTTGCCAGTTCAAACAGACGTTGGGCTTCATCAAGGTTCTGCTCCACGCCAACGCCATCACGGTACATGCGCGCAAGACTGCCCGGCGCATAGGGCTGGCCGAAGTCCATGGCCTTCTGAAAAAGCGCCAGCGCAGCCTTCGGATCCTTCTCGACGCCCCGGCCGCTGAGGTAATTGCGACCGAGCAAGTTCATCGAATACATGTCCTGGCGTTGGACTCCGGCCTCCAGGAACGCAACGGCACGGGCCTGATCGGCGGGCACGCCGTTGCGGCCTTCGGTGAAGATCGCGCCGAGATCGTTCATGGCATAGGTGTGCCCCATCGCGGCCGCCTTGAGCAGCAGGTCCAGCCCCTTGCCGGTGTCGCGCTCGACGCCGTAGCCATGGAACAGGGCACGGCCCCATGACGTCATCCCGTAGGGATCGCCCTTGTCGGCCGCAGCCGCGTAGAAGGTGTTGGCCTGCTTGCGGTCGACAGCCTGGCCCGTTCCCGTCGCATGGAGGTAGCCGAGTTCGAACACCGCGCGCACGTGCCCCCTGTCGGCGGCCTGCTGTATCGCTTTCCTGGCCTGGTCGACCTTGCCGGCTGCAAGCAGCGCGCGTCCCAGTTCATAACGGAAGCGGGCGACATCGGGATACGCCTTCACCGCGGCCTCGCACAGCTTGACCGCGTCGGCGCCGATTTCATTTGGCAGCAAGCCGGGGACGACGCCTTGAAGGTCGAGAGGTTCGCCGGCAGCCAAATCGCACGGATCGACGCTCGGCGACAGTTTCATCTTGGCGGGTTTGGCTGTGCCGCTGTCCGCCCGAATTTCGAAGGCGATCTCGACTGGTGCGCTGGCTCCGATCTGGGGTTCATAGCGCAACCCCTCGACTTCGCCGACCGTCAAGCTCGATTCGGGCGACAGGGTGCGATCCGGCAGGGAGAGCGTCCCCGTTGCCGGATAGTTTATGACTTTCAGGCTGACCGCCGCATCGTCTGTCGGGACGTCGAGGTTCAGGGCAACGGCGCCGACGCCGACCGGAACGTCGACGTCCCGGTTCTCGATCGCCTCGGCCGCACCGGTGACATGAATGCCGCGCTGCAGCACCTGCTGCTTCTGCTCGGCTTCGAGCGAGGCCATCACCTGTTCGCCCTCGGCTCCTTCGCCGCTCTTGACCCGGAACACCAGCATGCCCTTGGCTTCGCCGCCCCAACTGTCGCGTGCGGCATAGGCCAGCATATCCATCTCTTCCGGCTCGCCAGTTCCCTTGGGGACATCCAACTGCAAACGCGGCAGATCCTTGCCCTGGATCAGGTCTCCCGCCTCGATGACCTTGCCGTCCAGCATCAGGCGTCCCAAGGCGGGTGGTCTTTCGATGCTGACGGTTATTGTCCCGCCATCGACCTGGACCGGTTCCGGGAGGTCCAGATCGATAGGGCCTGCCCCGGACAGCACGACTTTCTCCAATACCGGCGGCAGCGATGGGCGGCTGATGCGACGCATCAGAACGACTTCGTCGATCAGCGAAGAGTTCTCCCAGGGAACCTGCAGGCCCTTGGTAGCCTCAACCACATCCCGGCGGACGGCCGACATGACCGTGCGGATCTCCTGGTTCGGGGCGAGCGCGCGACGAGAAAACGCCGATGAGAAAGGACTGAGGTCGCCGGCGCCGTCGTAGGCGACCGCGCCGGGTTCGGTGGCGAAAGCAATCAGTGTGTTCAGTGAGCTTCTTACTTGCGCAAGGCCGGTGCCGCTGGCAGTAAGAAGCTGGTCCCTGAGCCAATAGTCCTTGCGAGGGAATGGATTGTTGCGGCAGGCATCGAGGATGATCACCTGGATCTTCGATTTCGAACGCATCTGCTGCAGCACATCGTTCAGCTTGATTGCCTGGACCTCGATGTCCGCCGCATCTTTCAACGAGGCGTCGACTGGGATCAGGAAATTTTCGCCGCCGATCTGAAAGCCGTGGCCGGAATAGTAGACGACAGCTACGTCCGCGCCGTCCACGGCGGCAAGATAGTTGCGGAACTGATCTTCAAATTGCAGCTTTGTAAGATTGCTGGCGACGAAAACATCAAAACCAGCCGCTCGAAACGTGTTGGATACGTCCACCACATCCTTGGCCGGGTTCTTGAGGGCCGAGATTTCCTGGTAATCGGAGTTGCCGATTACAAAGGCGACCCTTCGTTCGACTGCAGAAGCGTCGAAGGTCGCGACGCTTGCGAGCATCAAGGCCGCAACGAATGCGCAACGTCGGAGCATGGCAAATCCCTTAACCGTCGTTACCTGGCGACCACAAGAACACAGCTTGCAGTGCCAAGGTCCGTTAGAGAGCATGCTATCTGCCGAGACAGAAAAGAGAGAAAAGCCGTCGCGACAGCGGTATATTCCTCACTTGATCGGTCCCTAAATTACATCAGAGGCCGAGTGTCCGCAATGATCGTCAAAAGGTTTCTCAACTATTTGCCCGTGGTCGATTTGGCCCCCTCGGGCCGCGCGCGGCCGGCATAGCCTTGACTTGCGCATGCATCACGCGTCAGGGCGCCTGGGGTTTTCCACTGCTAATGTCGGCCTGCCCCTGATTTTTCCTAGCCACCATTTCCGCGACTCAATTAGCGTCTGCTTATGGAGCATCGGCACGCCATTCGACGGAACAAGGAAGGGCTTTGGGAGGTCTACGATATAGACGACGATAGGGTGGTCTTCGCAGAAGGGGTGGCTCTGACAGATTTGCTGGATGAGGAGGCGCTCGACGCCCTGGAGTTGCTAAAAGGTGGATTCCTGGTCCCGAGCAGCGCTCCCAAGGCCAGTTGACACTTCCCCAAGGGATACGCCGAGGCGCCGCGAGATGGGGCTGAAGGCGGATCGCCGACACGCAAAAGCGCCGCCGCCTGGCGGGCTCCTGGATGCGTTCGCTCGTCGAGATCTATTTTCGGCCACGTCGCAGCCGCGATACAGACGGTGTGGATCAATTTGCGAGGCTCAGCGCGCCGCAGCGTGGCAAAACGAAAAATTCTCCTTCGTTTGGTTGATGCCGGAACAGTGCTTCGTCCGTAAGTTCGTGCTATATATTAGCAGGAGCTGTTATGAGGTTTTTGCCGGTTCAGGAGCCTACCAACACATGGGCCGTGTTCGACACGACGGTGGATGTGCCGGCGCACTTCGCTGGTATTTGCCTTATCGGCTTGCCGCGGGAGCGGGCAGAGTGGCTCGCAGCAAGGGCCAACCAAGATGCGTTGGCAAGAAGCAGCAGGATCGGCCGGCTCTCGTCTCCGGAGACTGAGCACGCCGTGCTGCCGATACGCAAATGCCAGAAATCGCTTACATCAGCAGGAGGGGTTTCAATGACGGGGGAAGAGGCCGCGGCGTTGGCAGCCGGGTACCAGCAGCCACCGTAAGTCCGATATCACCAGCGATACAGCCATTGGTTCTGGGCAAGACCATCCAGCTTGCCCGGTTCCTGCCGGAAAGATCGCGGTTATTGCTGATCCGGCATCTCGGTATTCTCTTGGGGGTTCTTTTCGATGCCCGCGGCAGGCGAGGTGTCGGCCGGGGCGTTCCCACCCTGGTTTTGCTCAGGGGCTCTTGTGAGTGGCGAGGTGCGCCAGCCCATGTCGGCATACAAAAAGCCAATGAGAAAGCCGACGATAATGATCGCTGCTATGACCAGCGAAAGTATGGCGTTACGTCGCTCCATGTCCGGCTCCTTCCTGCGAGCCGAACAGCCAGTATCGAAAATGGTTCCCATCCAGCGGCAGGTCGTGGAACTTCGCACCGTGCCGGCGGTTGACACGCAGGGCTGCGACCGGTGAACGAAGCCTCCGTTGTTTCCGTCGCAGCAGGAAGGAGACACCATGGCCCACAAGAAAACTACATCGAAACCGGCAATCCGGCAGGCAAATGCCGCTGGCTTGCGTCGTCCAAGGCGGGATGCTGACGATACGGATGCCGGAGCCAGGCCACCGACGCCGAAAAGCGCGGGAGCCTCGAAGCCCTCGACCGCTCCGCTGGACAATCCGGTGGCCAACCGCAATGCCGGCCGGCCGCGCCAGCAAGGCGCCACGCCCCGACCGACCGAAAAGCCGCTGGACTGAAGGGCAAACGAGCTAGGACGTCGGGACCAATTCCGCCAAGGCTCTGAGAATGGCCGCCTGATCTGCCGGCTTGCGAACAAATCTAGCGTTGGCGAACGCGGATGGAACATCGCGCGGCCCAAAGCCGGTCAGGCACGCGAACGGAATATGGCGGGTTTTTAGTTCTTCTGCGATCGCCAGGCTCGTTTCGCCATGCAGTTGAACATCCAGCAGCGCCACGTCGACAGGATTTTCGCCGATAAGACGAAGGGCCGCCGCCACCGAAGGGGCCGGGCCGATCACCTGATGTCCCGAATCGCGCAGACAAGCAGCGATGTCCTCGGCGATGAGCCATTCATCCTCGACCACCAGAACGCGCAGCGGGTCGGTCACGGCGTCTCCTTGCGCAGCATCGGGAATGTGATCTGGACCTCAAGACCGTCACGGTTGAAGGTGGTCTCGACGTTTCCGCCAAGCCGGTAGCCGATCTCACCCTGCAGCAGGGAAAGCCCGAAGCCGCTGACTTCAGGTTTTCTGACCGGCGGCCCGTGTCGCTCGCACCAGGTGAGCGTGAAAACATCGCCGTCGCCAGACCATTTCAGCACGACCCTGCCCTCGGGCGTCGACAGCGCGCCATATTTGGCGGCGTTGGTCGCCAGTTCATGAATGACCATGCTAAGGGAAAGGCTCTGTTGCGGGCTAAGCTTCACTTCAGCGCCGTTAAGTTCGAACCGGTCAATGCTGAAAGGCTCGAGCTCCTGATGCAGCAGTTCGTTGATCGAAGCTTCTTTCCAGCGTTCCTTCGACAGCAGACCGTAAGCCCGCGACATGGCGTGCAGGCGACCAATCAGCGCTTCGGCGAACTCTTCCTTCGATTCCGAACTTTCACGGGTGCGGTTGGCGATGCTGGCGACCACCGCCAGCATGTTCTTGACGCGGTGGTTCAGCTCCGAAATGAGCACCCGGTTTTGCTCTTCCGTCTCGGCCAATGTGGTGACATCGACCAGCGTGACCACGACGCCCTGGATCCTGTCGTCCTTGTCGCGATACGGATTGATGCGAACCATATAAAACCGGCCCTGGTTGTCGCGCGCCAGATGATGGTTCAGGGTCTCTCCGGTTTCGAAGACGGCATCGATATGCGGTTTCAGCTCGGGATAGTCGAGCTGGCTCGAAAGCTCGGTCAGCGGCCGGCCGACGTCGGAGGGACGCAGGCTGAAGAAGGACGAGGCCGGCGGAGTAAAGGTCCGCACCACCAGATTGCGATCGAGGAAAATGGTTGCGATCTTCGTGCTCTCGAACAGATTGCGCAAATCGCTGTTGGCGCGATCGAGCTCCTCTATCTTGTTGGTCAGTTCCGAATTGATGGTGTTGAGTTCCTCGTTGAGCGACTGCATCTCCTCCTTCGAGGCCTCGAGCTCCTCATTGGTCGACTGCGCCTCCTCGTTGACGGAGACCAGTTCCTCGTTCGAGGATTTCACTTCTTCCAGTGCGGTTTCGTACTCCTCGATCGTCGATTGCAGTCGCTCCCGCGTTTCGCGCAGCTCCCGCTCGAGATCGGCAGTGCCTTCGCTGCTACGGTTTTCGGGCCCAACATCGGACCGCGCCTGCACCGGCCCCGTCGGTTCGAACAGGACGAGATAAAGCCGTTCGCCCTTGCCGCGTTCCGCCAGGGGCTCGACAGTGAGTTTGATCGACAGGGCCTGTTCGTCGTCCTCGTCAACGACGACATTTTCCCGCACGACGGTGCGGCGCGTCGTGGCGGCTTCCCGCAATGCCGCGCGCAGGTCGAGCCTTATCCCGGAGCGGGCCAAAGTCAGCACCTGCCGGCTCGGAATGCCTTGCGGCGCTTCGAGATATCGGCCGGTCCGCGCCGAATAGTAGACGACGTCACCGTCGCCATTCACCACGACATGCGGCGGCGCGAAACGCTCCAGCACCTGTGCCTCGACCGCCTGTCGAAGCGGATAGCTGGCGGTTCGCTTGTTCGGCCCCGTTCCTTCAGGCAGGAAGGCGCCTGAACGGCCATCGCCGATCAGCATCGGCAGCCTAATGTGTGGCGAGGCATGTTCCCGCGCCTGAAAAATGCGCTGCTTCTTGTCGACGGTGGCGAAGAGGTTGTCGTGCTGGCCGACGCTTTCGGACGTGCCGAGGAAAAGATAACCGCCCGGCTTCAGCGCGTAGTGGAAGATCGGAATCACCCGGTTCTGGATGTCCGAGCCGAAATAGATCAGCAGGTTGCGGCATGAAACCATGTCCATGCGTGAAAACGGCGGGTCGCGGACGACGCTGTGAGGGGAAAAGACGCACAGCTCCCGGACCTCGTTGGCAAGCACGTTGCTCTCGCCGTCGCTGCTGAAAAAACGCTGCCTGCGCTCGGGCGAGACGCCCTGCAGCAATGCCGCCGGGTAACGCGCCGCGCGCGCCACCGCAAGCGCGGGCTCATCGATGTCGGTCGCAAATATCTGGACGCGCGGCACAACCGAAAGCGTCTCCATGTGTTCGCGCAACAGCATGCCGATCGAGAACACCTCCTCGCCGGTGGCGCAGCCAGGCACCCAGATCCTGACGGCGTCGCTGGCGGTCTTGCCCTCGAACAGCTGCGGTACGACCTTCTCCTCGAGCAGCTTGAACGCGTCGGGATCACGGAAAAAATCGGTGACGTTGATCAAAAGGTCACGAAAAAGGTTCGCCACCTCGCGAGGGTCCTTCTTCAGCCATTCAACATACTCTTCAATGGAATCAAGCTGTCCGATTTGCATGCGCCGCTTGATGCGCCGCAGGAATGTCTTGGTCTTATAGCCTGAGAAATCGTGGCCGGATTGGCCCTGCAGAATGCCGTAGATCTCGTCGCGGAGCCGATCCAGTTCTGCCGTCTCGTGCTCGCCGTCTCCGGCAACGCCGTTCAGCATGTCGAAGCTGCGGGCGAACCCCTCGAGCTTCGCGCCGATCTCCTCCGCCGGCGCCGCAATGTCGATCAGCCCGCTGGAGATCGCACTTTTCGGCATGTCCGGGTTGCGCGGACCGTAGCCGTCGGGAGCCTGGGCGACCGTCAGTCCGCCACGCTCCTTGATCGCCTTGGCGCCAAGCGTGCCATCGGAATCGCCGCCCGACAAAATGACGCCAACCGCATATTCGCCCTGATCCTCCGCCAACGCGCTAAAAAAGATATCGATCGGCTTGCGCTCGCGGCTGAGCACGTTGGATGGCCGCAGGTGCAGCACTCCCCGCTCGATCGTGAGAACGACGTTTTGCGGCATCACATAGACGTGGTCGGACAGGATAGTGGTGCTGTCCTCGACGACGACAACCGGGAGTTGCGTGTAACGTCCGACGACCTCATGAAGCAGGCTTTCGCGCTCGGGGCTGAGATGGGTGACGATGACGAACGCCATGCCGGGCTGGCCGGTGATGCCTTTGAACAGGCCCTCCATTGCAGGAATGCCGCCGGCCGACGCGCCGACGCCCACAATTGGAAATCTCTTCACCTGAGATGTCACCGCAAGCCCTCGGTTGAACAGCCTAGACGACAAGGCCGCCAAATCGACCCAAAGCCCACTACCGGGCTGAACGCAACGCCCAGCATATAACGTGCGCGAGGGCCGGAACAAGTCCGTGCAGACGGCGTTAAAGTCGGGATTATTGTGGAACTCCAATGTCAAAGCGCACACCTGAGCTGAAGCTGACAAGACGAGCGTCGTTGCGCTTCGAGGATCTGCTGAGTTTGCCGGGAAACGAATCCATTCCGCCGCGCATGCTTGTTTTGGCGAAGCGATTGCAGGCAGCCTTGCAGGAACATTCCGAACAGGCCCGTGCGGACACTTGCAAATTCCGCTCGAAGAAAGGGCGATGAGGTGCGCGATCTCCGAGGAGTGCGCATCCTGATAGTCGAAGACGATTGGGTATTGGCCGGCGATCTTGCAAGATATTTCGGCAATATGGGCGCGGTCGTCCTTGGCCCTGCGGCGACCGTCGAACATGCCTCCATGCATACCGAGGTGGCTGAGGCTGCGATCCTCGACGTCAATCTCAACGGCCGGCGGGTGTTTCCGATCGCCGACGAACTGATGCGCCGCGGCGTTCCCTTCGTCTTTTTCAGTGGTGACGAGGACATCGTCATCCCCGAACGTCTCCGCCACGCCAGCAATCTTCGAAAATCGTCGGATAGCTACGCCGTCTTCGACGCCTTGTTCCCTCCGGAAAAATCCGCCCTTGCCGGTCGCCCTGCCGTGAACTTGTCGGACAACGTGTTTTCACTTCTGCCGAAGCTCAGGCTCGCAGCGCGGCTGCTTCTGGGCGACGTCGGTGCTTCCGATCGGCTGGTCGAACGAACACTGGAGCGCGCCATCGGCGAGATCGACAGGCGGCGGCCCGGTGTATCGACCGAAGACTGGCTGAACGGCATCATGCGAAACATTGCCGGATCGGGCGGAACCAGCCTGCTGCACTGAGATTGGTTTTCTAACAGTCTAAAAAGTAGGCGAAAACAGCCATCTATAGTTACCCGACAGCGCTGAGTAGCAGCTTCCTCAGCCGTTCTTGCGGTCGATGAATTTGTTGAACCGGCTGTTTTTTCCGGAGCCGGTTTCGTCCTGGTAAAGGAAAGTCAGGTCGTTCTCGTCGAAAATCCGGAAGAACTCATCCCATTCGATGGGTTCGAGCTTCTCCTCGGGCTCGCCAAAATCGATCCGCAAGATGCCGCCCTCGCCCCTGGTTCGTACAACTGCCGGTCGGCCACCACGATCTTCGGCCCATTGGCGGATCTCGTCATGATTGGTGGTTGTTTTCGATTCAGACATTGAAATCTCCCTTTGATCCAGGCTTGAGCGTGTGAGCCTCGCGCCCACGGGCCGGTTGAGCGCCCTAACCCCAAAGAAGCTGCAATGTTCCAGCGCATCGCCCAAGGCTCGTTCGCCATGCGTTCACCTCAGGTTGCAGCCTCGCCAAAACCATCTTTGTTGAAGCAGAGGGAACAAACCTTTTGCCAAACAGTTCGGGGCGCCAAGGCCAACTGCGTAAGGAGTTGTCGTGAAACGCATACTGGTTACAGGAGGGTGCGGTTTCATCGGCCGCCACGTCGTCCAGGAACTCGTCGAACATGGTTATGCCGTCTGCATTCTCGATGCGCTGCTGGAACAGGTGCACGGCAGCGAGGCGATCAGCCTGCCGGCAGGAGCCGAACTGATCAAAGGCGACGTTCGCGATCGCGCCGCCGTCGCCGAGGCGCTGCAGGGCGTCGACGCCACCGTTCATCTCGCCGCCGAGGTCGGCGTCGGCCAGTCCATGTACGAGATCGCCCGCTATGTCGGTGCCAACGACCTCGGCACCGCCACCCTGCTCGAGGCACTGATCAAGCATCCGGTCGAGAGGATCGTCGTCGCCTCTTCGATGAGCGTCTACGGCGAGGGTCTCTATGCCACGCCAGGCGGTAGGCGCGTCGACAATGCACGGCGGCAGGCCGGCGACGTCAAGAGCGGCCAATGGAATCCGCTGTCGGCGGCGGATGAAAGTCTGTCGCCGCTGCCGACAGACGAGGAAAAGCCGGTCGACCTCGCCTCGATCTATGCGCTGACGAAATATGCCCAGGAGCGCGCCGTGCTGATCTTCGGCGATGCCTATGGCGTCGACGCGGTCGCGCTGCGCCTGTTCAACGTCTTCGGCGCCGGACAGGCGCTGTCAAACCCTTACACCGGCGTTCTGGCGAATTTCGCTTCCCGCCTCGCCAACGGCCAGCGGCCGATGATTTTCGAAGATGGCGAGCAGAAACGCGATTTCGTGCATGTGCGCGACGTCGCCCGCGCGTTCCGCCTGGCGCTGGAACAACGCCAGGCGCGCGGCCACGTCATCAACATCGGCAGCGGACGCGCCTATGCGATCAGCGAGGTCGCCCGGCTGCTCGCCGACGCCATGGGTGTGCCTGACCATCGGCCTGATATCCTCGGCAAGGCGCGCGCCGGCGATATCCGCAATTGCTTCGCCGATATCTCGAAGGCGCGCGAACTGCTCGGTTTCGAGCCGCAGCACCGCCTGGAGCATTCACTCGACGAGTTCGTCGCATGGGTGCGCAACACGGCCGCCATCGACCGCGGCGCCGACATGAAACGGGAACTCGAAGAGCGAGGACTGGTGTCATGAGGCCGGACGGTTTTCGTGAAGCGCCGGTGGCTATCCTCGGCGGCAGCGGCTTCATCGGCTCGAACCTCGCCGACAGCCTGTTGTCGGATGGGGTGCCGGTGCTGGTCATCGACAATCTCAGCCGCCCGGGCGTCGATCAGAACCTGGCCTGGCTGGCGCAGAAGCACGGCAATCAACTTGCCGTGGAAACCGCCGATGTCCGGGACGAAGACGTGCTGGCGCCGCTTTTGGTGCATGCCAGGGCGATATTTCATCTCGCCGCGCAGACCGCCGTCACCACGAGCCTGGCCCAGCCAAGCGAAGATTTCGACATCAATCTGCGCGGAACCTTCAACGTCCTGGAAGCGGCTCGCCTTAGCGGCAGACGCATTCCCGTGATCTTCGCCAGCACCAACAAGGTCTATGGCGGCCTGCCCGACGTCACAGTGCGCGAAGAGGACGATCGGTGCGTGCCCTGCGATGCCGGCATCCGCGCCAACGGCATAGACGAGGCCTGCGGCCTGGATTTCTGCACCCCCTATGGCTGCTCCAAAGGCGCGGCCGACCAATATGTGCTCGATTATGCCAAGTCGTACAATCTGCCGACCGCGGTCCTGCGCATGAGCTGCATCTACGGGCCGCGCCAGTTCGGCACGGAGGACCAGGGCTGGGTCGCCCATTTTCTGCTCAGCGCGCTTTCCGGCCGGCCGATCACGATCTACGGCAACGGCAAGCAGGTGCGCGATATCCTTCATGTCAGCGACGCCGTTGCGGCCTATCGCGGGGTACTTGCCCGGATCGACGACATCAAGGGCCAGGCATTCAATCTCGGTGGCGGACCGGGCAACGCCGTCAGCCTGCGCATGCTAATCGAGGAGATCGGCGAGCTGACCGGGCGGAACCTCGCGATCCGCTACGACCGGGAACGCACCGGCGACCAACCTTTCTTTGTCGCCGATACCCGCAAGTTAGAAGCGACGCTCGACTGGAAAGCGCATGTCTCCTGGCGCGACGGCGTCCGCGATCTCGCCGACTGGCTCCGGCGTCATCGCCTCGAGCCTGAACCAGCGAGGTACGTGGCATGAAAGTCGCCCTGGTCAATCCGTTCTGGACCTACGAGGACAGCATCTATTTCGGCTGCCGCCAGCCACATCTGCCGCTGGAACTGGGCTACTCGAAAGCCTCGCTGGAGGCCGACGGCCATCAGGTGCTGATGCTGGACGGGCAAATCCAGAAGCTCGACAACGCGGCACTTGCCGATCGCGTCGCCGCTTTCGCACCGGCCATGACCGTCGTCAGCACGGCGCCGACCTATTTGTTTTGGCGCTGCGCGCCGCCCGAGCTGCGTGTACCAGCCGACTTCCTCAACCGCCTCGCCCGGCGGGGCGGCCGCACAGTGGCTGTCGGGCCGCACGGCTCGGCGACGCCGGCGCCGACGCTGCGCAAGCTGGGCGTCGATGTCGTCGTGCGCGGCGAATGCGAAGAGGTCGTCGCAGAACTCGCCCGCGGTGACGATTGGAGCGCCGTGCCCCACACCGCCCACCTCGACGAGGGGAAACTTGTCGGCAGCGGCGGCGTTCACGCCAGTTCGTTTGTCGATCATCCGCCGCTCAGCTGGCCGTCCGATTGGATAGCCGCGCATTCGCACCATCACCACCGATTCGATGACAATCAGCTGGGTTTCGGCGCGGAGGTCGAGGCATCTCGCGGCTGCCCCTACAATTGCAGCTTCTGCGCCAAGATGGATTTCCGCGACGCCTACCGCCGCAGGAGCCACGATGCGATCATCGCTGAAATCGATCGGCTGATCTGGCAAGGCGTCGGCTACATCTATTTTATCGACGAGATATTCCTGCCGCAGAAGGCGCTGCTGGAGGCACTGGTCGATCGCGACGTCAAGTTCGGCGTGCAGACCCGCATCGATCTTTGGAAGCCGGAGCTCCTGGAATTGCTTGGTGCGGCCGGCTGCGTTTCGATCGAAGCCGGCCTTGAAAGCCTGACGGTGGAAGGCCGGGCCATGCTGGCAAAGCGTTGCCGGCTGGGCACCGAGGAACTGGCCGCTTTGCTGGTCAATGCACGACGTCACGTTCCGTTCGTCCAGGCCAATCTGATCGGCGTCGTCGAGGACGATCCGGCTCTGGTCGATCATTGGCGCAAGCACCTCATCGACCGCGGCGTGTGGGCCAACGAGCCGGTGCCGCTCTATCCCTATCCCAGTTCGCCCAGCTATCGCGAGCTTTGGGGCGAGCCCGACGATCTCGCCTGGGAGCGCGCCCACGAACATTACCTAGCCTCGTTCCGGACCTTCAGCGATATCCAGGAGAAACGCCCGCGAGCGCTGGCCGAGTTGGAGGCGACATGTTGCAGTCACTGATCCGCCGCCCGCGGCGAATCCTGATGACCGTCGATGCCGTCGGCGGCGTCTGGCGCTACGCGCTCGATCTGGCGCGGGAGTTGGCTCATGGCGGCGACAGCATCGTGCTCGCCGGGCTGGGCCCGGAACCGTCGGAGGAGCAGGCGAAGGAGGCGCAGGCTTTCGCCGGCCTGGCGTGGCTCAAGACACCGCCGGACTGGATGACCCGCAATGAGGACGATCTGGAAATGTTGCCGCAGGAACTGCGCGCGCTTGTTGGCGATCACGCGATCGACCTCGTCCATCTCAATGCGCCGACACAGGCCGTTGGACTTGATCTGCCCTGCCCGGTCGTGACGGTCTCGCACTCATGCGTCGTGACCTGGCTCCACGCCGTCAGGGGACAGGCTGTGGACGGCGAATGGGCATGGCAGAAGGACCGCAACAGACGCGGTTTCGATGGGGCCAATGCGGTAATCGCGCCCAGCCGCAGCCATGCCGGCATGCTCGAGGCCTGCTACGGGCCGATCGCCGGCCTGAGCGTTGTCAGCAACGGCACACGGCCGGGTCCAAAGGCAGAGCGACGCGAACCGGTGGTTGTCGCCGCCGCGCGCTGGTGGGACGAAGGAAAGAACGCAGCTACGCTGGACCAGGCAGCAGCGCTGACGAAATGGCCAGTCTTCGCTGCCGGGCCGATCGAGGGCGGCGATGGCCAACGCGTCAGTTTCAGCAATGTCGTTGCTCTGGGCTCGGTCTGCCACGACGAGGTGCGTCGCTTGATGGCGCGGGCCGGCATCTTCGTATCGCCCTCCATTTATGAACCATTTGGCCTTGCCGCACTGGAGGCAGCGACGTCGGCGACACCTTTGGTGCTTGCCGACATCCCGACCTATCGCGAATTGTGGAATGGCGCGGCTTTGTTCTACGACGTCCACGATCCAGGCGATCTCGCCAGACGTGTCGATTGTCTCTCTGACGACGCCCAGTACAGGCGCCGGCTCGGCGACGCCGCCGCACGCCGAGCCCGCAGGTTTTCACCAGCAAGGCAAGCGGCGGCCATGCACGACATCTACGATCGGGCCGCCCTGGCCGTTGCGGAACGCTGACAATGCGGTTCCTGTTCTATACCCATTCGGTCGTTTCCGACTGGAACCACGGCAACGCACATTTCCTGCGCGGCATCATGCGGGAGCTTGTTGCACGCGGGCACCAGGCGATCGCGCTGGAGCCAGCAGACGGCTGGAGCCGTTCGAACCTGCTGGCAGAGAAAGGGCCCTACGCGGTCGAGCGCTTCAGAAAAGATTTTCCGGAGCTGATGTCGGTGACCTACGACGCGTCCTTCGACCATGAAGGCTGGATTGCCGACGCCGATGTGGTGATCGTCCACGAATGGACCGACCCGGACCTTGTCGCGCGCATCGGCAGGGCCAGGGCGAATGGAGGCGGTTTCACGCTTCTGTTCCATGACACCCACCATCGCGCCGTCTCGGCGACGCAGGCGATCTCGGCTCTGCGGCTGGAGCAATATGACGGCGTGCTGGCTTTCGGCGAGGCGTTGCGGCAAAGCTATTTGCGCGCCGGCTGGGGCAAACGTGCTTTCACCTGGCACGAGGCGGCGGATGAGCGCCTGTTCAAGCCTCACCCGGAGATCGACCCGACTGCCGATCTGATCTGGATCGGCAACTGGGGCGATGATGAGCGCAGTGCCGAAATCAAGGAATTCCTGATCGATCCAGTCGAAGAACTTGGCCTGCGTGGCACTGTTCATGGCGTGCGCTATCCACGCGAAGCGCTCGCCGATCTTGCCGCCGCCGGCCTGAGTTACGAAGGCTGGATTGCCAATGCCGACGTGCCCAAGGCATTCGCGGCCCACCGCGTTACCGTCCACATCCCGCGGCGCCCATATCGGGAGACCCTGCCCGGCATCCCGACGATCCGCATGTTCGAGGCGCTCGCCTGTGGCATCCCGCTCGTTTCGGCGCCTTGGGCCGATGTCGAACAACTCTTCAGGCCAGGCATCGACTTTCTTTTCGCGCGCGACGGTTCCGAGATGTGCCGCCATCTTCGCGACGTGCTGGACGATGCTGGCCTGGCCGCCTCTCTGGTGAGATCCGGCCTCGAAACCATCGGGAGGCGACACACTTGCCGGCACCGGGCGGACGAGCTGTTCGACGTGCTCGCCGAATGCGGCAACCGCCAAGCCATCGATCGCATCGCCAAAGAGGAGACAGTCGCATGAAGATTGCATTTTATGGATCGAGCCTGCTGTCGTCCTATTGGAACGGCGCGGCGACTTATTACCGCGGATTGCTGAAGGCTCTTTCTCAACTTGGCTACGAGATCACGTTCTATGAACCGGACGTCTACGACCGGCAGAAGAACCGCGATATCGAGGCACCGGACTGGTGCAACGTCGTCATCTACGAGGCGACCCCGCATGCACTGATGCAGGTGGCAGCAAGCGCCGGCAAAGCCGACATCGTCGTCAAGGCGAGTGGAGTGGGCTTCGAGGACGAGGCGCTGCTGCGCGCCGTGCTCGACCACGCCCGTACGGATGCGCTTACAGTGTTCTGGGATGTCGATGCACCGGCCACTCTTGGCCAATTGCGCGACGAGCCGGATCACCCGCTGCACCACGCTTTGCGGGAGATCGACCTTGTCCTCACCTATGGCGGCGGCGACCCGGTCGTCTGGGCCTATCGTGCGCTGGGGGCTGCCGAATGCGTGCCGATCTACAACGCCCTCGATCCCGAAACGCACCATCCGGTCGCGAAGGACAAGCGTTTCGCCTGCGACCTCGCCTTTCTCGGCAACCGCCTGCCGGACCGTGAAGCACGCGTCGAAGCCTTCTTCCTCGATCCGGCCAACCGTTCGGGCGATCAGCGTTTCCTGCTCGGCGGATCTGGTTGGGGTGACAAGCAGCTGCCGGCAAATGTCGCATGGCTCGGCCACGTCGGGACGCGGGACCACAATGCGTTCAACGTCACCCCCAAGGCGGTGCTGAACATCAGCCGCGACAGCATGGCCGCCAACGGCTTTTCGCCTGCCACGCGCGTCTTCGAGGCTGCCGGTGCCGGCGCATGCCTCATCACCGATGCCTGGCTCGGCGTCGAATTGTTCCTGGCCCCCGGGGAAGAGATCCTGGTGGCGCGCGATGGTAATGATGTCACTGAGATCTTGCGCACCCTCACCCCCCAGCGGGCAAGGGCGATCGGCGCATCTGCGCTTCGGCGTGTTCTCGCCGAGCATACCTATGCGTTAAGGGCCGCTGTCGCCGACGCTGTCTTCAGGCGTCATTTCGAGCGCCCCACCGTGGAGGCAGCGGAATGACCCAGCGGCTCGACATCGTCTTTCTTGGCCTGTCGTTGTCCTCTTCATGGGGAAACGGCCATGCCACGACCTTTAGGGGGTTGCTGAAGGGCCTGCACGAGCTCGGCCATCGCGTCACCTTCCTGGAGCGCGACGTGCCGTGGTATGCGAACCATCGCGATCTGCGCGACCCGGATTTCTGCACGTTGCGCTACTACGAAACGACGAACGATCTTCGTCGGACCTATGCCGGCTGTCTGCAACAGGCCGATGTCGTGGTGGTCGGGTCGTTCGTTCCGGAGGGGCGAGCCGTCATTGACATCGTCGCGTCCCTGTGCACGGGCCAGTTCTGCTTCTACGACATCGACACGCCGGTCACGCTGGCCAAGCTCGCCGCGCATGATTGCGATTATCTATGCCGGCGGCAGATCCCGTATTTCGACGTCTATTTCTCGTTCACCGGCGGGCCAACACTCGCCCGATTGGCGGCGGACTTCGGTGCACGGTGCGCCGAGCCGCTCTACTGCTCCGTCGACCCGGAGCGGCATCGCCGAACGGCCGATCCGATCCGCTGGGACCTTGGCTATCTCGGCACTTACAGCTCGGACCGGCAGGCGACGCTGGATGCTCTCCTGCTCGAACCGGCAAGACGCATGCCGGACCGTCGCTTCGTCGTGGCCGGCTCGCAATTCCCGTCCGAGACCGTCTGGCCAAGCAACGTCGATCGCATCGAGCACCTGCCGCCGGCGGACCACGCCTCGTTCTACAGCCGCCAGCGCTATACGTTGAACGTCACGCGCAGCTCCATGATAGCGGCTGGGTGGTCTCCCAGCGTACGCCTCTTCGAGGCGGCGGCCTGTGGCACAGCGATCATCAGCGATCGCTGGACCGGTCTGGACAGCTTCTTTCCGACAGCCACGATCAACACGGCGGGCCAAGCCGAAGACGTGATCGATATCCTGTCCAGCCAATCCGACCGCGTCAGGCTTGCTTTGGCCAAGCGAGCGCGTGCAACGATCCTGGCGGCACATACAAGCGCCGCGAGAGCCCGCGAATTCGTTTCGCTGCTGGCGCGGCCAAGATCGACACGTCCAGCGCTCGATCTGAACATCGAAAGTGCAGCATGACTGGTAGACAGGAGAAAATAGAGATGCGGCAATCAAGAAGGACACAACGGACCAGAACGGCGCTTGTCGCCGGCGGCGCGGGTTTCCTCGGTTCGCATCTTTGCGAGACACTGCTTCAGGCCGGGTGCCGTGTGATCTGTGTCGACAATTTTCTTACCGGTCGGATGGAAAACATCGTCTCGATGCTGGACAGTCCTCGTTTCCGGCTAATCGAGCAGGATATTTGCCGACCATTGGACCTTGCTGAGCCGGTCGACCGCATTTTCAACCTGGCGTGCGCCGCATCGCCGCCGCGCTACCAGGCTGACCCGATTCACACCACGCGGACCTGCGTGATCGGAACCCTCAATCTACTTGAGCTTGCCGCCCGAAACAATGCGCGCCTCCTGCAGGCATCGACAAGCGAAGTGTATGGCGATCCGGAACAGCACCCGCAAACGGAAGACTATGTGGGTCACGTGAACTGCACCGGTCCTCGTGCCTGCTATGACGAGGGCAAGCGAACCGCCGAAACCTTGTGCTTCGACTATTTGAGGACCGAAACGGCCGACATCCGGGTCGCGCGCATCTTCAACACCTATGGTCCGCGGATGGATCCTGCCGACGGCCGGATCGTCTCGAACCTGGTGATGCAGGCGCTCGAGAAGAGACCGCTGACGATTTTCGGCGACGGGCTGCAGACCAGGTCGTTCTGCTACGTCTCCGATCTGGTCGAGGGTGTGGTCCGCCTCATGGATGTCGATCCCAATCCGAGCCAACCGGTCAATTTGGGCAATCCCGGGGAATTCACCGTTCTTCAACTGGCCGGATTGGTGAGGGATATGACCCACAGCAACTCGGCCTTCAAATTCCTGCCACTGCCGCAAGACGATCCTCGCCGGAGGCAACCGGACATTTCCCGTGCAAAAGCCCTTCTCGACTGGTCGCCAAAGGTGCCACTCAAGCAAGGCCTGATGCAGACGATCAGCTATTTCATGGAACTCGAGGCCAGCCGTAACGAGGATCGAATCTCCCCAGTTGCGACAAGCGTGAGGTCCGTTTCAGGTCGACTGCAAAACCTGCCGGCCTGAAGTCGGGGAGAGCTATGCCCTCGGGCATGGTGAGACCATCCCGACAGGCGTCTTCACTTTTTCTCGTTGTGGGAACATCCGGTCTAGCTCGCCGTTGGGCGAATATCGGCAGGGAGAACGGACCCGTGCATCGAAAACGATCCGCCAGGGACATCGAGCAAATGGCAGAACGGGAAGCGGCTGCCTTTCTGAGACGTGCCTCGATCACCTACCTCGAATGCTGTGTGAGCCTGATGATGACGCATCTTGAGCGCGAGGAAGTGGCCACCATCCTGGAAAAAGAAGCGGATATGCTGCGAACGCTCGATTGAGGCGCGCGTCGCTCAGGCTTCGATCGGCCCAGGCAACGCAAAATACATGGCGCAGCTTTGATCCGAATAGAGGTTGGTGATTTTTCCAGGTCGCAAGGAACATTCCTGGCAGCTGACAGTTCGGCGCGAGGAACTTACCTTCAACAGCGATGGCGGCGGTTTCGTGGGATCGAAAAAGGTACGGATTGGAATAGCCGGCGTCGGCAATTGCGCGTCTTCCCTTGTCCAGGGCCTCTCATACTATCGGGACGCCAGCGGCAATGAGCCGATACCGGGCCTGATGCATGCTGATCTCGGCGGCTATCATGTCGGCGACATCGAGGTGGTTTGTGCTTTCGACGTCGCCAAGGGTAAAGTCGGGCGCGATGTGGCGGAAGCCATTTACAATGCGCCCAACAATACCTTCCGCTTTGCCGATGTTGCGGCAACCGGCGTTCGCGTCGAGCGCGGACCGACACTTGACGGCATCGGCAAATATCTGCGCGATGAGATCGAGGAGGCAGAAGAACCGGTCGCGAATGTCAGCGCGCTGCTTCGGGAAAGCGGCGCCGACGTACTGGTCTCATATCTGCCGGTCGGCTCGGAAGAAGCCACGCGTTTTTATGCAGAGTGCGCGCTCGAGGCCGGCTGCGCCTTCGTCAACTGCATACCGGTCTTTATCGCATCGCGGCCGGAATGGCGCCGGCGCTTTGAGCAGCGCGGTCTGCCGCTGGTCGGCGACGATATCAAAAGCCAGGTCGGCGCGACGATCGTGCACCGGTTGCTCGCCAATCTGTTCCGCGAGCGCGGCGTCCGCATCGACCGCACCTACCAGCTGAATTTCGGCGGCAACACCGATTTCCTCAACATGCTGGAACGCGAGCGGCTGGAATCGAAGAAAATCTCCAAGACGCAATCCGTAGCCAGCCAGTTCGACGTCCCTCTGGAGGCCGGCAACATCCATGTCGGCCCCAGCGACCATGTGCCCTGGCTTACCGATCGAAAATGGGCCTACATCCGCGTTGAAGGCACGACGTTCGGCGGCGTGCCGCTGAATGCAGAGCTCAAACTGGAAGTATGGGATTCGCCCAACTCGGCCGGAGTCGTTATCGACGCTGTCCGCTGCGCCAAACTGGCGCTTGACCGCGGCATCGCGGGGGCGCTGACCGGCCCTTGCAGCTATTTCATGAAGTCGCCGCCCGAGCAGTTCACCGATGCCGAGGCACGCCTGCGCACGCTGTCTTTCATCGCCGGGAGGGACGAGCCGATGCTTGATGCCGCGGAATGACGACGACGTTCTTCTTGATCCGCCATGCGGCGCACGACAGTGTCGGCGACTATCTTGCCGGACGCATGGCTGGAGTTTGCCTCGGCGAAACCGGCAGGGCACAAGCCTCGCGCCTTGCCAGCCACATGGCGCCGCGGCCGCTGGCGGCCATCTGTTGCAGCCCGCGCGAACGAACACTGGAAACCGCAAAACCGATCGCAATCGCCTGCAATCGCGAGAAGATTACAATCCGCCAGGAACTCGATGAGATCGACTTCGGCGCGTGGTCGGGCAAGACCTTCGAAGAGTTGAGCCAGGACGCCGACTGGCTGACGTGGAACAGTCAACGCCAGCAGGCGAGGACGCCCGGCGGCGAGACAATGCTGGACGTCCAGCAACGTGTCGTCTCGCTGATGCAGCAGCTTCGCAAACCCTACCAGAACCAGTCCGTGGCACTGGTCAGCCATGCCGACGTGATCAAAGCCGCCGTCTGCAAGGTGCTCGGCTTGCCGCTGGGAGACTGTTTTCGCTTCGATATCGACCCCGCTTCGATCACCACGGTCGTGTCCGGTGACTGGGGCTCCAAGCTGATCCGACTGAACGAAGCCGCCTGACGAGGACTGCCGGATGCGTATGGTCATTTTCGGTCTCACCGTCACCTCCTCGTGGGGAAACGGACACGCGACGCTGTGGCGCGGGCTGATCCGTGCGCTCGGTCGCCTGGGCTGGTCGGTCAGCTTTTTCGAACGCAATACCCCGTACTATGCCGGCGCACGCGATCTTGACCATCTCGATGGCGGCAATGTCGTTCTCTATCCGGAGTGGGAGGACATTCGCCATGTCGCGGAACAGGCTATCGGGGAATCCGACGTCGTCATCGTCACGTCCTATTGCCCCGACGCCGTGGAGGCATCGCGCCTGGCGCAGCAGGCCTGTCGCGGGCTGAAGGTTTTCTACGATCTCGACACCCCCGTCACGCTCGCCCGGATAGAACAAGGTCTACGACCGGCCTATTACGGGCCCGAGGGCCTTCACGATTTCGACCTCGCCCTCAGTTATACGGGGGGAACCGCAATCGATGCGCTGAAAACGCTGCTGGGCGCCCGCCGAGTCTTGCCTCTCTACGGCCATGTCGATCCCGACCGACACCGGCCGGCCCAGCCCCGGGCTGAATTCGCCGGGGATTTGTCCTATCTCGGAACGTATGCGGCCGATCGCCAGGCCGGCGTCGAAAAGCTGCTGGTCCGCACGGCAGCGCGCCTGCCGGACCGCCGTTTCGTCATCGGCGGCGCCCAATATCCGCATGAATTTCCGTGGGGCGAAAACATCTTCTTTGTCAGGCACCTTCCGCCTGCGGATCATCCGGCCTTCTTCTGCTCATCGCGCCTGACGCTGAACGTGACGCGCGAGGCGATGGCCAAGAGGGGCTGGTGTCCTTCGGGCAGGCTGTTCGAGGCGGCAGCCTGCGGCGCGGCGATCGTGAGCGACACCTGGCCCGGGCTGAGCAGTTTTTTCCAGCCCGGCAGCGAGATCATCCTGGCGGACAGCACCGACGACGTGGTCGCGGCAGTCGGCTTGCCTGACAGCGAAGTCGACGCCATCCGGCGCCGAGCGCGCGAGCGGGTGTTGGACGAACACACCTCTGCGCAGCGCGCCAGGGAACTGGACCGCCTCCTGTCCGATTCATTGCCGGGCTTGGGACAGGGCTTGGCGGCGGGCGAGCCGTTGAAGGAAGCAATCTGATGTTGGGCATCGTGCCCGCCGCCGGCCGCGGCAGCCGCATTCAACCGCTCGGCTTCTCAAAGGAGCTCCTGCCGGTCGGCAGCCGCATCGACGGCCAGACCGAGCGTCCTTGCGCGGTGAGCGAGTATCTGGTGCGTCGCATGGTGCGCAACGGTGTCGACAAGATCTGCTTCGTCATCGGATCGGGAAAATCAGACATTCTCGAATACTACGCCGCCGGCTACGGCGACGCCGCCGCATTGTTTGTCGTGCAGCCCAACCCCGTCGGTCTTTGCGACGCGATCTTCCGCGCCGCGCCGCTGGTCGCGCCGGACGAGACGGTTCTGGTCGGCCTGCCCGACACGATCTGGTTTCCGGAAGATGGCTTTTGCCGCCTGCCGGACGACCGGCTGTCGTTTTTGCTCTTCCCGGTGGATCACCCGGAACTCTTCGATGCCGTCGTTCTCGACGGGGATGACCGGGTGAAGGAGATCCAGGTCAAGCAACAAGGCGCTGCATCGAACTGGATCTGGGGGGCGTTCAAGATGCCGGGCCGCATACTTCACCAGATTGCCGCGCTTTGGCGCGAGCGGGATCAAAGCGACGAATATGTCGGCACCCTTATCAACGCCTATCTGGCGGCCGGCGGTGAGGCTTGCGGCGTCAAGGCAGGCACCGCCTATGTCGACGTCGGCACGTTCAACGGCTACCGCACCGCACTTCGGCTGCTCGAGAACAACGACACTACGTTGGAGGACACGAAAAACCTCATGTTCGTGCTGCCGGGGCAAGCGCAGATACCAAGCCATCCAGGCGAAGGAGGCTAGCCATGCTGCATTCGAACGCCGAAATCCGCCGCCGCATCGATGCCCTTGGCCCGTGGTTCCACAACATGGAACTGGCGGGCGTCGAAACCGCCCCCGACCATTTCCTCGGCAATTATCCGCTGATCAAATGGCGCAAGTTCGCCGACGCCATTCCTGCCGATCTGTCCGGCAAGGCCGTGCTCGACATAGGCTGCAACGCCGGCTTCTACTCGATCGAAATGAAGCGACGCGGCGCCGGCCGCGTCCTCGGCATCGACTTCGATGAAGCCTATCTGGCGCAGGCGCGCTTCGCCGCCGAAATCGCTGACTGCGACATCGAATTCCAGCAGCTTTCGGTCTACGACGTTGGCGCGCTGCGGGAGAAATTCGACATAGTCCTGTTCATGGGCGTGCTTTATCACCTGCGCCACCCGCTGCTCGCTCTCGATCTGATCCGGGAGCACGTTGCCGGCGACCTGATGATCTTCCAGTCCATGCAGCGCGGCAGCATCGAACTGCCTGCACTCGATGAGAATTATCCTTTCTGGACCCACGATCTGTTCGACCGGCCGGAGTTTCCGAAGCTGCATTTCGTCGAGCATCGCTATGCCGACGACCCGACCAACTGGTGGATTCCCAATCGCGCCTGCACAGAGGCGATGCTGCGCAGCGCCGGCTTCGAGATCGTGCTGCACCCGGAGCAAGAGGTTTATTTCTGCCGCGCCGCCGGTGAGCCGGCCTGCGGCGGCGCCGTCTACCCGTCGAAAGGACCACTTCATGATTGAAGCTGCGATGATCTGGAACGAGCCAAATAACAAATCCCATTGGGATCCCGAACTCGACCCCGACTGGAGCCGCTTCGCCAACATGGCAATACTGGCCGCCGATGCGATCGCATCGGCAAACCCGGCCGTGACCAGGATACTGGGCGGCATTTCGCCGATCGATGCCGATTTCATGGCGCTCATGAAGCAATACGGGGTGCTCGATCATGTCGATGCCGTCGGTGTGCATGGTTTCCCACTCGACTGGAATCTCTGGCAGATTCAGGAATGGCCGCAGAAGATCGGCGAGATTTCGACCGTTACCGATCTTCCCGTATGGGTCAGCGAAGTTGGCGTGTCGAGCTTCGGGGCGGAGGAGGTGCAGCTCTGGGGTTTGCGTCGGAGCGCCGAACTGCTGCTCGGCAATGCCTCGCGCGTGCAATGGTACAGCCTCTACGATCTTCCGCGCGAATGGGGGGCAACGACGCGTCATCGCGAGGCCGAAGGCTCCTCCTACTATCGCCACTTCTACATGGGCCTGCTCCGCGAAGATGGCACGCCCAAACCCGCGCTCGAAGAATTCCTGCGTTACTTACCCGGGATGGGGCTGGTGCAATGGTTCCACTTTGAAGATCCCCGGCTGGACGACGCCGTCGCCTGGATGAAACGGCTGGGCGTCACCAATCTGCGCACCGGGCTTTCCTGGGCCGACAGCTTCAGGCCGAATGCGCTGGATTGGTACGACCGGCAGATGGAAGCACTTGCCGATTTCGACGTGACCATCACCTTCTGCTTCACGCCGGAGCACCGCGGAGTGATGCCGCATCACACCAGTCCGCCGCTGGTGCCGGAGGAATTTGCGGAGTTTTGCGCGACGATGACCCGCCGCTATGCTCCCGCCATGGCTGCCTCGCCGGTCAGAGCGGTGCGGGCTTCGGCAGCATGAGTGTGTCATGCAACACGCAGCTGACAGGTCCGGACCGCTTGCCGAATTCGCGGCCTTGTTGCTAGGTGCTGCTCCGCACCGCTCAGACGGTGCTGAGATCATGATCGTTGTCGCGCATCCGGACGACGAAACCATCGGCATCGGCGGGCATCTTGCCGGCTTGCGCGGATCTCGCATCGTTCATGTCACCGATGGCGCGCCGCGAGACCTTGAAGACGCGCGAGCATACGGCTTCGAGACGTGGCAGGACTATGCCGAGGCCCGCCATCGGGAGTTGGAGGCGGTGCTGGCGGCAGCGGGATTGCCGTCGGCGGCCCTGATTAGCCTCGGTTATCCCGACAAGCAGGCCGCCGGAAATCTTGGCTCGCTCGCACGGGAACTGACCGGCCTTTTGGCCGAGCGCGATGTCAGCTTCGTCTGCACGCATCCTTATGAAGGTGGTCACCCCGATCATGACGCGACCGCCTTTGCCGTCCATGCGGCCTGCCATTTGCTGCGCCGCGACGGACGCCAGGCACCGGCCATCGTCGAAATGGCGTTCTATTCGGCCGGGCCTGAGGGTGCGGTCCTTCAGGATTTCAACAGTCATTCCGGCAGCGAGCGCATCGAATTGCACCTTACGGAAGCGGCTTTCGAACGGAAGCAGTGCATGCTGGCCTGCCACCGGACACAGCAACGGACGCTGGCGCCGTTCACGGCGCGCATCGAACGTTTCCGGGTGGCGCCTGCCTATGATTTCCTGGCGCTGCCGAACAGCGGCAGGCTTTATTACGAGGCGCTGCCGCTCGGCTTCGAGCCGGCGGTTTGGCTTCACGCCGCGGCCGCTGCGCATGAGGAGCTTGGGCTCGACCGGCCATGACCCTCACCGTCCTGAACGTCGCCTACCCTCTCGCGCCAGTCGGCCCGGATGCGGTTGGCGGTGCCGAGCAGGTGCTGTCGATGCTCGACCAGGCACTCGTGCGCGCGGGACACGCTTCCATCGTGATCGGTTGCCAGGGCTCGAAAGCGACGGGCGTGCTCATCGAGACGCCTGCTGAACCAGGTGTGCTCGACGATGCGGCGAAGAAACGGGCACAGCGCTCTCACCGCACCGCGATAGAAGTCGCACGCGCCCGTTGGCCGATCGACGTGGTTCATCTGCACGGCATCGATTTTGATGCCTATCTGCCTGATGATGGCCCGACCCTGGTAAGCCTGCACCTGCCGCTCGACTGGTATCCCGCCGATGCCTTGCGCACGGTCCGCGACGACCTATGGCTTCACGCCGTCTCGATGGCCCAACAGAGGACCGCGCCGCCGGGTGCCAGGCTGCTGGCACCCATTCCAAACGGCGTGGATATCGATGCGCTGAGCGGTCGGCAGTTCAAGCGCAACTTCGCGCTGGTGCTCAGCCGCATTTGCCCGGAAAAGGGCATCCACCTGGCACTGGACGCGGCCAAACAGGCTGGCGTGCGGCTGATCATCGGCGGCAAGGTCTACCCTTACGAAACGCACACGCTGTACTTTCGTGACGAAGTCCAGCCGCGCCTCGACCAGCGCCGCCGCTTCCTCGGTCCGCTTGGCTTCGTCGCGAAGCGGCACTTTCTCAACGCCGCCCGCTGCCTGGTCATTCCCAGCCTTGCCGCGGAAACCAGCTCGCTTGTCGCGATGGAGGCTCTCGCCTGCGGCACGCCGGTCGTCGCCTTTCCAAACGGTGCGCTGCCGGATGTGGTCGAACACGGCAAGACGGGCTTTCTGGTCAACGACATCCATGAGATGGCGGAGGCCATCGTCGCAGCCTCCTGCCTGAATGCTGAGACATGCCGGGCCGAGGCGCGGCGGCGCTTTTCGCTCGACCAAATGATTTCGTCTTACATGGACGCCTACCAGGCGCTGGCAGGGCTTGGTGCCGGCCGCAGGCGCCTGGCGACGGTGCAGTGAGCGGCTTTCATGCTCCGCTCCGAGATCATCGACGATCCGGCCGCCTTTGAGGCGCTGGCACCGCGCTGGCGGGAGCTGTGGGCGCACAGCCGGACAGCGACGCCGTTCCAAAGCCCCGCCTGGTTGGTGCCGTGGTGGCGCGCATTCGCGCCCGGAGAGCTGGCGACGATCGCCGTCTGGCGAGGCGACGATCTGGTGGGATTGGCACCGCTTTACCTGGAACACGCAACTTGCGGGTCGAGACTGCTTCCGGTTGGGATTTCGTTGAGCGACTACCTGGATGTCCTGTGTTGCCCCGGCATCGAAGCGGCTGTCGCCGCCGTCATCGCCGACCGGGTTCTGGCGATCAATTGGTCGCAATGGATCTTACCGGACCTGCCGGCCGGTGCTGCCGGTCTCACTATCGCGCACCCTGCGCTGGAGGCGGATCAACCCGTCGACCACGCCGCTTGTCCCGTGCTGCCGATCGCTGGCGACGATGCGCTCGCGATCTGCATTCCGGCGCGGCGAAGACGCCAGTTGCGCCGCGCGCACAATGCCGCACGCCGGCGCGGCTGCGTCTCCATCATACCGGCGCAGGCCAATCTCAAAGCGTTTTTCGATCACCTGATCCGCCTTCACGGCGCGCGTTGGGCCGGGCGCGGCGACGGCGTCCTGGCCGATCCGGCTGCAGAAGAATTCCATCGGCAGGCGCTTCCCATGCTTGCCGCACAGGGTCTTGTCCGATGCTGGCTTGTTGCCATCGACGATGCGGTCGTCGGCGCCTATTACGGATTTCATCATCGCCACCGCGCCTACGCCTACCTTGGCGGTTTTGATCCGGCCTATGCCGAGGAAAGTCCCGGCGCAATCCTGATCGGTCACGCGATTGCCGAAGCGGCTCGTGAAGGGGCGCGGGAGTTCGATTTTCTGCGCGGCCAGGAGAGCTACAAGTATGGCTGGGGGGCCGTCGACCAATGGACAATGCGAAAGGTCTGGACGCGGAGCATGGCTCGATGAGCGCCACCGGACGAAAGCCATCGCCCCAGGCGGCATCGACCGCAAAAATGCTGATCGAGGAGTGCATGGCCGACGGCGCCTGCGTCGACGCCATGATTGCCAGACTGGCGCTGCGCTTCGAGACCGGGGTCGATGCCGCAGAATTGGCCGATGTGGCGCTGGAGATGCGTTCAGCCGACCTGCGAAAACGCGACAGACTGGAGCGGATCGCCGATCTGCTTCGTCACAGGCCTGACATCTTCACCACGCTGCGCCAAACAGGTGCCGCCGTCCGCCACGAACGCGATGAATGGGAAACTGACGCCGCGGTCGTCAGGCGGCTGGCCGCCGGCTTTGATGCCGCGGCGACGATTTCCCAGGCGGCGAGCGTTCAACTGTCTTCGCTGGGAGACGAGGAGAAACTCACCGCCGCCACCGACGAGATCGTCGCATGGTTGCAGCGGCAAGGCTTCAGCGGCCCCGACCAGGACATACTGGACATTGGTTGTGGCATCGGCCGCTTCGAAAGCGCACTCTCGGATGCCGCGCACCGGATCGTCGGCATCGACATATCCCTGGAGATGATTTCGGTCGCTCGTCGGCGATGTGCCGGGCTGCGCAATGTGGATCTGCGGCCGACCTTTGGTCTCGATCTCGCCGATTTTTCCAACGCAAGCTTCGATTGCGTGCTGGCTGTCGACAGCTTCCCCTACCTGGTGCTGGCTGGCCTGGCGGAGCGGTATTTCGAGGAAATTGCGCGTGTTCTGAAACCGTCAGGCGTGGCAGCACTTCTGAATTACTCCTATCGCGGATCGACGGCGCTGGATCGTGCCGATGTTCACCGCCTCGCCGAAGCCCATTGCATGCAGGTCGTGGCTGACGGCGCGAAGCCGTTCCGGCTGTGGGACGGCAATGCCTTTCTACTTGTGGCATCCGAGGGAACATTAATGCGCAATGATTGTTCGGGCGTCAAAGAGACGAGGGCGTCAAAGAGACAGGCGCACCAAACAGACAGGGCACCTGTGAGTGCCGACAATCCGAAGGAGGACTAGAAGGCATCCGGCGGCAAGATAGACATCATCTCTGCCGTCAAGATAAAGGCTCCGGCGGCCGGCGCGATGACCGATTTGGCCAAGGACAAGGTCAAGGAAACGCGGCTTTGCTTTGTCCAGCAGAGCCTGGGAAGCAGCACACCGAGCAACGCCGGCTCGACGGCAATCGGATCAACTCCGATCAGTATTACGCCGCAGATCGTCTCTCCCAAGACTGACTGCTGCAACCGCAAACGCCAATCATGACCAGTGGCCAGTCGAGGTCACGAGAGTCGAAATGTCGAGCGCACCCGGCAACAGCGCCGGGAGGACCCGAGGGGAAAGCATAGGCTTCCCCGACGAGCCCAGCAGCTTCGATACACAATGCTGTGCAAGGGACGGGCTGTGCAAGGGACGGGCAGTGCAAGGGACGGCGCTGACTGTGAGGACGCGCGAATCCTTGCAAGCTCTGATTGCCGTCACCACACTGGTGAAGGGACTGATTCGTTAAGAGAACACTATGTCTCGCTCGAGCGACGATAGCATCAGCCCGAAACTCCGGCTGGCAATAGACCGGAAGATTGCATCTCTGCTGACTGCTATCGAGCAGGAAAAGGTCCCCGACCAGCTGACCGACCTTGCGGTTCAATTGCAGAATGCGCTTGTCGAGAAGCGTCGATGCAAAGCAAAGAAACAGGACTAGCTATCGGCGCCTGTCGACTGCGAAGTTTCCCTGTGCTGCTGACAGGTGATTGCGTCGTTCCACCAATGTCTGCAAGGAACTTTCGCCGAGGTATTCCAGCACGCTGGCACGCGCTCGGTTAAGGCGGCTTTTTACCGTTCCAACCGCGCAACCGCATATTTCGGCAGTTTCTTCATAGCTGACGCCAAGGACCCCGATCAGCATCAGGACCTCGCGCTGATGCTCCGGCAACCTCTGGACCGCGTTGGCGACTTCCTTGCTCTGAACGGACCACTCCTGCGTCGCTTCCGTAATCGGGATTGCGGAGGCGCAGTCAAGCAGGCCCGGCTTTTCCCTGTCGGCGGCCTTGATGCGCGTATAATAGCTATTGCGCATGATGGTGAAGAGCCATGACTTCATACGCGTTCCGGGCTCGAACTTGTCGATGTTGGCGAGCCCTTTGGTCAATGTCTCCTGGACCAGGTCGTCGGCATCGTCGGGAACCCGGCAGAAGGTGCGGGCGAAGGCGCGCAAGGCAGGTATCAGGTCAACGATGGAAACGTCATCCGTTTCCTGGTTGGCCAAGGGGTAGCCCCTGGAGGACAATGGTCCAGCTCCCAGCAAGAAAGAGTTGATGAACGCAGACGCTAGCTAAATGCATGAAGGTTTGGATCGTTCCGGACATCGAAATAAGGTGCTGGAAAATCTCGGATTGGGCGGGCGGCCGTCTATGACCGGTCGTTGTTCTTGGCCGCCTCTTCCCGCTGCTTTTTCAGGACTTCGTCAGTCCCGACCAGCTTTTTCGCCCCGCCGGATATCGCTGTGGACACCACCGCCGGCGGGTCGCTCGCGGGAAAAGAATCCTCAAGCCCGGCCTGCAACTGGTCTTCCAGGGTCTTCGGCTCTTCCGACCGACCAGGCGTCCTTCGGGCTTCTGCTCCCTCCAGCGGCTGTTTCATGTCAGGCGAACTACTGACCTCGCGAACGCAGGCGTAAAGCTGTTCGATGGCAAATTCCTTCATTGTCTCGAAATCGGCCTTCTCATCGCGCATTGCCTCGATCTTATCGACCATGGTCTTCTCGAACCGGTCAAGGCTATCGCGTCCGCAAGCCTGGCAAAGACGCAACAATGCTTCGTGGAGCACTTTCGGACCAAAATAAGCAGACGCCTCGAGCTTGAGCCGCTGCAGATGCTCTGGAGTCACCGCCTGAAGTTTTGACATTATGCAGCCCCTTTCGCCTGCCGAGCATATCAACGGCGTTGGTCGGCAGATGTTCCAATCACCCGCGACCGGGCTCGCTAAACGGGTCGCTCGGCCACTCAACGCCATGCCGAACGCCAACGCCAACGCCAACGATAGCGGGCTCTCTCACCTGACATTTGCGTAATGTCTTTTAACCCATTGGTCTTCTTGAAGATTCCGGCTCAAGCTAATTCAAGCCTGGCAATGTCAGTCGGCCACGCCGGTTCAAGAATCCCGGACGGCAAGGCACTACCTGCATCTTGCGAGCGGAGCCTGGCGATCTTCGCCTGGGCTCCGCAAGCCTGTCACCACCAGGAATCAGGCGGCGGCTTGGAGGGCACGTTGGTTGACACCACCCTCGCCCAACCCGGTCAGCGCTTCGTCTGTCGCGACCTCTTCCTTGAGCGTTGCCTTGAGAAGGGCGGCGACATCGGCCTTTCCCATCTGTTCCGCCCAGGCGACAAGAGTGCCGTACCGGGCGATCTCGTAATGTTCGACGGCTTGCGCCGCTGCGACCAGTCCGGCATCGAGCGCAGGAGCACCGTCATAGTCTTCGAGGATCTCGGAGCCTTCTTCAATGATGCCGTCGATCGCCGGGCAGGTCTTGCCGCGTGCCGCCTTGCCAAATTTCTCGAACACCTCCTCGAGCCGGTCGACGTGAACTTCCGTCTCCATGCGATGTTTTTCGAAGGCAGCAGTCACTTTTTCCGACTCCGCGCTTTTGGCCATTTTCGGCAGCGCCCTCAGTATTTTCTTTTCGGCGTAGTAAAGATCTTTCAGCCCGTCGAGGAACAGGTCCTCAAGGCCCTTGGTTGTCGCTTTCGCAGCTTTTTTCGCAGTTGCCATGGTCGTCTCCCGCTGAGGTTTGGAGCTAGCCTCCCTAACTGGGAAGGCGACCGATAACCCCGCCGGCCGGCAACAAGTTCCCTGATGATTCGAGCCGCTGGAAATTTTTCGCCTCAGGCCGCGCAGGTGCTGCAAGGCTTACGCTGGCGAGACGGCGGTGCGAGCAAATGGCTTCGCCAGCAATCGGCTCAATCGATCCGCTTGATACGACCCTTGTCGAGACGGAACACTCCATCCTGGCCGCCCTGCCTCTCAAAATCGGTAAGCAGATCGTCCCAGGTCCCGAGGAATTCGCCACAGTCGTCGCAAAGGATCCGGTCGTCAGGACCGGCGTCGGCCGGAATCCTCAGCCTTATCGTCAAGCAATAAGGGCATTCCAACTGGTGGTTAAGATACTGTGTGGTCATCGACGACAGCAAGAATGCACTGGAAACGTGGCCCCTGCAACCTGCTCGCGCCGGGGCAGGACGCTTGCATTGATTATATGCCGTCTTTGGTCGGAGGCCAGCCAGACTGGGCAGTCGGCGGAATGTTGTCGGAAGTCACCTCACCCCGCTTGAGTTTTCGAATGGCCTCATTGGCTTCGAGTTCATCGAGGCCGGAAAGCGGCATGCCGTCAACCACGACGGCTTCCTCGCTCTCGTCGTCATAGACTTCCCACAGGCCGTCCGAATTCTGTCGTTTGTTGTAGATGGTTGGCATGGCCGCTCCCCCTGATACCGCTATTGAACGCGTGCTACCCACGCCAGAGCCTGGGTCTTTTCGTCCGCCGGGAACACCCGCGCCTCGATCTGCGGGAACAGTGCGCCCGTCATTTCGGTAGCTGCCTTGATCCACTGTTTTTCGGACACCACTGCGGCACGCTGGAAGCGGTGGAGTTCGCCAAGTTTGCTCAAGCCGTACTGCAGATCGCGGCGCAACGCGTCGCCCGTCATGTCCTCCAGATCGGTAAGGTCGGCCAGGATGCCGATCTCTTCATCTTCGCTCAGTTTCTCTTCGATGGTCGGGATGATCTTGTCGTAGTCCTCCGCGGTCACGGTACCGGCAACGCGAAATGCGGCGACATTCCCAGGAGCAGAAATAACCTCGATCACTTTTTCCTCCTTCGGATTGGTTTTCGGGATCATGCCGAACAACTCAAGCCGCCGACGGATGTTCCCTGGTCCTAAGCGTTTTTAGACACTAATCCGCCGCTTTCTTTGGCGGCTCCCGGGTCGCATGCGTGACGACGGTATAGCGCGTGATCGGACCCTCATCGGGGTCTTCTCCTTGAAAGTGAACGTCCGCGTTGTCAGGCGGCCGGCTGGTATTGCCGAACGTCTTGACCGCGGACGCACGCACCAGTTGGATGTCCGGGTCCTGCTTCATGATTTTTATTGCCGCAAGCTCGGCCGTGCTGCTGCCGCCAATGCGCCAGCTGGCCTCGAGCACACCGGATCGCCAGATACCCGACGAATCGACACCCTGGCCGATATCGTAGTTGCGCCGCGAGGCGAAAAATCCAGGACACTCGGCCATCGCCGCGTCATAGGCCCTCGCCTGCGCAATTGCCAAAGCTAGTGCGCGGGGAAGCTGAAGGTCTTCGAGAGCTTCCCATCCGCCGCGCACGACGATGAGATCAGACCCGCCATAAACGGATTGTCCCGCATTGTCGGTCGTCGTCGTTTGAGTGCCGTAGTAGGCGACCATGATTTCGTCGATCTCCGTTCTGCCAACACTCAATGTGACGACGTCACGAAGGTCGGCTTCGAGCACCAGACCGCACTCGTCCAAGTCGGGGGAGCGGTATTGCTCGAGCAGTCTCTCGACGTCAGCGACCGTGCGAACGATGTGCTGGTCCTGGCCTCGCGAGGCAAGCGGTGGCTTGAGCCGGGCCAGCCCATGCCTCAGCAGGCGTTGCGCTGCTCGCAGCGCATCGTGCCGCGAAAACACGGTGTAGCCAGGCAATACTGCGGCGGCGACAGTTCTGCCGAAGCCGGTTGACCATTCTTTCGGTCGCTCGGCCAGGTCGTCGACCAGTTCGTGGGTTATCGCCTTAGTGGTCGCGAATCGCCAAGGCACCACGCCGCCGAAGAGGTCTTGCGGCCCGTTGATACCCAGCCGCGCCGCATCGCTGGCAAGCAAGCTGTCGTCCGGCACGAAGTACAAGCGCCCGCCATTGCCGCTGCTGTGGCCTAGACCCTGCCGGAAGGCAAACCCCTTGAGCGTGGCAATGGTGCGGGCGACGGCAGCTATGGCTTCCCGCTCGTGAGCGTAGAGAGGCTCGCAGCCCGGCGCGGGGAATGCGATCACGGTGCCTTTTGGCTGGCTCGGCTGAGTGCCTCTGTGCTCGGTCATCTCGCTCATTCCGGTGCTTCCTCGTCATGGCCATTGGGCGCCGATGTTTGCGGTCCCTACGCGCCCTGCCCCGGGAGAACGCAGCAGATGGCAGAACGTTCAGCCCGGATTGGCATGCTCGCCGCGTGGGCGCAGACGCTGGTATCCAGCCGTGACCTTGGAGCGCGCTGCGGTGCAGAACCTTTGATCGCCGAGGGACAGCGCCCCCCTCTGTCCTGCCGGACATCTCCCCCACACGGGGGGAGATCGGCAGCTTCGCGGACAGCGTCCCTTTTTTGCACGGTTGGTGGTTGGCGAAATCAGTGATGGAGGCCAATCTCCCCCCTCGTGGGGAGATGTCCGGCAGGACAGAGGGGGGCGCGACGGATCGCTGCGGAGCGCTTTTATTCTGAGCCGCTGCATTCTTCGGCTGATTGCCACTGGAACGGCAACAGCCGGATGACCCGCGTTTTAATCATTCGCGTTGAATATCCCGGCTGACCGTTCGCCGCCGTCGGCTTGCAAGGATGGCGGAAAGGGTGACCGGGCGGAAATCCCAGCTGTCGACGCCGGCGTCGTACTGGCGTGTGACCGGGCTCAGCCTGCCGTGGGAATGGCCATGCAGATTGATCGATTTCTTGCCGATCTGATTCCAGGTGCGAAAAGGATAGTGGCAAAGGATCAGCAATCTGCCGTCTATCGTCAGTTCCTTGTAATGCTGTGTGCTGGCCCAACCCGCAGCCTCTATGGTCGCCGCGCCATCGTTGTTGCCGATAGTCAGATGCTTCTCGCCATGAAGAGACGACAGCAGCGATGCAACGAATTCGGCCGATCCCTTGGCAAAGTCGCCGAGATGCCAGATCTGGTCATCCGGGCTGACGGTTTCGTTCCAGAGCGAAATCAGCGCTCGATCGTGTTCGGCCAGCGAGCCGAACGGGCGGCGATCGATGCGCAGAATGCGGGGATCGCTGAAATGTGTGTCGGCCGTGAAATAGATCATGGTCGTTCACAGCCTTTGCGGACGTTGTCCGAACCTCGCCTTCCCGCAATTAACATTTGAGATGGCCAACAAGATCAGACGCGGCTAACATACTCCTCGCTTTGGAGAGTATCGTGCGCACGAGACGTTTCAGAAAGCCAATTGTCGTTCAACCCGGTCGGATCGATCGTGACAGGGTTGTTTTGTCTGTCTCCGATGCGGCTGAAGTGCTGCTGAAGGACTGGCCGACGCCAGCGTCCAAGACGCGTCTGGCTGCAATCGCAGCCTGCCTTGCTGTTATCCGCGGCGATAAGCCGCCAAGGGTCGCGCGCCAGGCGTTCATCGTCGCGGCCAAGGACGCGAGGATCCTGCTCGGCGAACAAATCTAGCCCCGTCAGGCAGAGCCTCGTTCAGGCCGTTCGATCTCTTCCTTTGACCTGCTGCTGCAGATTGGCACTCGGCGCGCTTCGCTTCGCCAGGTGCTGAAGTCGAGTTGCTCAGACAATCGCTCGATCCCAACCGCCATAGTGCTGGTCGCTGCGCGTGCCGCGCGGCAGGCTGAGCACGATCAGCGCCAGACCGATCGCAACGTCCGCCACCATCGCCAGGGTTTCACCGCCGGCAAGCACGAAGGGGGACACCGCGATCCATGCGCCAAGCACGACATTGAGGAAGCGCAGCGGCCGGACCACTTCGGCCATGGCCGTGACTGCGACCATGATAATGAGACAGCCGACGACGTGATCGCTGAAGTAAAGCGGTGGCTGCGTGCCGAAGATCAATGGCGTGGTCATCAGCAAGGCGCCAAGCAGCGTGCTCGCTGCCAGCGTCCACGGGAAGTTGACGCCGCCGGTGACAAATTCCTTCAGCACCTCGAAAACCGGACGGTCGAGATCGGCGCCAGGCGTCTGGTTCTCCGACAGCGCCGGTCCGCCCATCCAGAAAGTACGCCAGAACGGCTCGCCTGCCCTCGTGGCGCCCCAGAGATACTGGATGGTCGCCAGCACCTCGTCGACGGAGTAAGGGATCAGCACCACCGTGACGGCGGCCTGGAGAATGCAGAGCGTGCACAGCGCGCCAATCAGCGGTGGCTGGATGATGATGAAGGACACGCTGACCACGCCAAGCGGAACGATCAGTAGGCCGAAGAGGAGCACCATCCACGGCATGGTGCGCCAGCGCCGGCGGTCGCCGATCGCGCCGGCGAGGATATCGAGGCAATAGGCGAAGGCGCCGAGCCCGGCATCGGCGATTGGAAAACCCTTTGAGACCCATGACGTCACCACCGCCTCGCTGCCGTTGCGCACCGGCGCGCCGCCGGGGCCGAAGAACGGATCCCACAGCCCATCCGCGTGGCCCATCTGGAAAGCGGCGAGATAGCGCGAGACGAACAGGCCGACGAAGGCCAGCGCCACGATCGGTATCCGCTGCGTGAAGGTCGATGGCGAATAGGTCCAGCCCAGCGGAATGTCGTCGTCGGCCGCCAGCGCGCGGCGGCTGATGCCAGGGGTCGGCGGGATCATCACCGCAAAGGCGACGATCAGCATGCCGACGAGCGTGTCGATGGCATAGGCGGCGGCGCTGGTCGTCCAGAACAGCAACGGCGCCAGCATCACCCAAACTCCGAGCGACGCCGTGATCCACTGCACCCAGCGCCAGCGTCGGGACATGCCCATCAACGCAAAGGCCGTCACCAGCAGGCCGGAAACGATCTCGCTGACGCCGAGGCCTGCGTTGCGCAATTGCGGCTCCGCGACAGCGTGCCCCAGAGCGGGTGGCATTGCGGCTGTGACGGGATCGAACAGGCCAATTGTCATTGGCGAGGTGACCAGCCACAGCCCAAGCGCAGCGTTGGTCATCGGCGCCCAGAGCGTCCTCGACCGATGCCGTTTTATCGCCGCTTCGACCTCTTCCTTGCTTCGCTCGAGCGGTCCCTTGAGGCGCCTTTCGGCCTGCTCGATCTCGGGGTCAGAAGCCGCGACAACCGGCGGATCGAGCTTGTTGGCCGCATACCAGTCCGTGGGGTCCTGTTTCAGCCGGCGGATCATCTCCGGCAATGTGTCCAGCAGATTGTGTCTGGGCGCCCAGCCCAGCAGGGTTTTGGCCCGCGAAATGTCGATCTCGTAATGATCGTCCGAGTTCTCGATCATCCACGGTTTGATGTCGGTGTCCTGGTCGAGCACCTCCGTCTGCACCCACGCGCCCAGCTTCGTCAGCTGCTTCGGCAGCGCCAGGGTGCGCCAGTCCTCGCCATGGATAAGCCAGCCGATGCGCCTCTGCATCTCCTCGTATGACGGTGTGTCTTCTTCGCCGATCAGAAGCACGGTCTCGGCCGGAAGTTCGGCGCGCCGGTCGACGGTGCGCACCACTGCATCGACGAGATCGTCCTTGTGCAGATAGGGCTGGCCGGCGGTGATATCGCCGGCGAACAGATACGCGGTCGGCAAGCGTTCGAAGATGCGGGCGATCTGCTGGGCAATAAAGGCCGCCCGGCAGTCTTCGTCATAGACGCCGGCGAGCCGCAGGGTCACCGTCTTGATCTGGCCGCGCTCCCGCGAAATCAGCGCCTCGGTTTCGGCCTTCGATCTTGGATAGGCCCAGGCCGGGTCGAGCGGCGAGTCCTCATTGATTTTCGCGCCTTTCCCCGGGCTTGGCGCATGGACGAGAAGCGTGCTGGAGAACACGAACTGCTCGGTCTCGACCGCCGCCAGCGCCTTCAGGAGCCGGCGCGTGCCCTGCACGGTGACGGCGTCATATCTGGGGTTGTCCTCGCCGGTCGTGTCGTAATAGGCAGCAAGATGGACGACCGAAGCGATGCGGCCGCCGCTGCGCTCGCGTGCCGCCTGCACAGCCTTGCTCACGCCCTCATCCGAGGTGAGATCGATCTCGATCGTCCCCATGCCGGCAGGGGCATGCTTCGGTTTTGCAACGTCGAGGCCGATGACTTGGTAGCGGTCGATCAAGCCTCGCGCGATCGCCTGCCCCAGGAAGCCGCTGCTGCCGGTGACAAGAACCGTCGGAAGGGTCGTGCCGTTACTCGCCACAGCTCAGGCCCGTTCGCCAAGCCGTCTGCACTTCAACCCGGCAACCTGCCGGTCCGGATCCCGGTTAGCCGTGGTCTCGTTCAGCCGGATGTGGGCGATCTGCAATGTCTCGTCGAAGCTCATCATTGCCTCAAAGAAGGAAGCGCCTCGCGCCCCACTCAGTGAGTAACACCGGCATGGCGGAAATGTTTCCGCGTCAGGTCGGGAAAATTGTTGCTATCCATCCGGAGAGACGGATCTGTTCCGCCCGCCTATTCGGCGTTCCATTCCGCCTTGCGTGCCCGCGCTTCCTCGAAGATCAGCTTGAACTCCCGCATCATCGCGCTCTCAATGGCGAATGCACAGCTTGGCACGGCGCCGGGGTCTTCCTGATTGTTCTGGAATTGAAAACGGGCCTCCAGTTCGGCCCATATTCGCTCGGAGATCCTGTCGGGGCCGGCAAGAAGCGCGACGACCAGCGCCAGAGTCTCTCGCTGGGCATTGAGCCGACCCTCTATCTCTTCATTCGTCAACTCGGACATGTGGGATCGCTTCCGGTTTCAGGCGAAACGGCAAAATCGCATCCTTGTTCCGGAATTCAGCTCGTCGGCTCGCAGAGAGAGCCTACTGCTCCCTGAAAGCTCGCTGGATCTGATCCGCCAAAGGTTTCACGAGATAGGACAGCATGGTGCGGTTGCCGGTCGAAAAGAACACCTCGACAGGCATGCCTGGCGCCAGGGCCACGCCCTTGAGCCGGCTAAGCTCTGTGCGCGGTAAAGCAACATGCACGGTGTAAAAGCCGGTGCCTGTTTTCTCATCGACATTGAGGTCGGCGGAAATCTTGCTGACGGCACTATTCAGTTCCGGCGTCGTTTGCTGATTGAATGCCGACAGCCGCAGGGTCGCGCCTTGCCCTGGCGTCAACTGATCGATGTCTTGCGGAGCCACGCGCGCCTCGACGGTCAGGTCGTCCGTCACCGGGACAATCAGCATGATGAGCTCGCCTGGAGATATAACGCCACCGACCGTGTGCACGCCGAGCTGATGAACGACACCGTTCTGCGGACTGCGTATGTCGATGCGTTTGAGCTGATCTTCGGCCGAAACCTTGCGCTCGACGGACTCGGAGATCTTTGCCTGGACGTCTCGCAGTTCGCTTGCCACTTCGCTGCGCAAATCCTGGTCGATCTGGATGATCTGCAAACGGATTTCGGAGGTACGACCCTTCGATTGCGCTATGGCCGCAGTCAGTTGCCCGTGCTCGCCTTTAAGCCGCACGGCATCGCGTTCAAGCGCAGTAATACGATCGATCGAAACCAGCTTGCGTTGCCAAAGTCTGCGCATGCCTTCGAGCTCAAAGCCGATCAATTTGATTTCTTGGCTCTTGGCATCTCTTTGCTCGGTCAATCCGGAAACCTCTTCGGCAAGCTGCGCAATGCGCTCCTGCAACTGAGCCTTCTGACCGGCGCGTGCCTGTCGGCGAAATTCGAACAGAGATTGCTCGCCGGCCATCGCCCGACCAATCTCGGGGGCATCCTGGCGTGACACAAGCGAAGCTGGAAAGACGATGCTTGCCTTGCCGTCGCGCTCGGCCTCAAGGCGAGCCAGCCGCGCCTCGAATTCGTCCAGGCTCTTCGAGACGATCGCCAAATTGGCCCGGGTGATGGTCTCATCGAGGCGGATCAAGACCTTGCCCAATTGCACGGCATCGCCTTCCCGGACGAAGATTTGACCGACAACGCCACCCGTCGGATGCTGCACCTTCTTGACGCTGGAATCGACAACCAGCTTTCCCGAAGCGATGACGGCTCCGGAAATCTCGGTGACGGCAGCCAAGCTCCCCGCCCCGCCAACCAGCAGGATGCAGGTTGCGACACCGCCAAGCAGATAGCGTCGAATGGTGCGATCGGCCGCGAATATCATGCGTTGCGCCATCAGGATGCCGTCTCTTCTAGTCCGGAAACGACTTTCAAGGGAACGCCCGCTGGGCGGGTTATCTTGTTCAAGATCTCATTTTTTGGGCCAAAGGCCTGAATACGGCCGTTCGCCATCACAAGAACCTGATCCAGGCTGGCAAGCGCGCTCGGACGATGTGCGACCACGACGGCTATACCGCCTCGCGCGCGCACGCCTTGGATCGCCACCGTCAAGGCCGCCTCGCCTTCCGCATCGAGGTTGGAGTTAGGCTCGTCGAGAATAACCAGAAACGGGTCACCGTAGAGAGCCCGGGCAAGCGCCACCCGCTGCCTCTGGCCAGCCGAAAGCGCCGAACCGGCCTCGCCGATGCGCGTCTCGTAGCCTTCCGGCAGGTGGATGACGAGATCATGAACGCCGGCCGCGCGCGCAGCCGCCAGTATCTTGTCCGAGGGCGCTTGCGGTTCGAAGCGCGCGATGTTCTCGGCAATTGTGCCGTCGAACAGTTGCACATCCTGAGGCAGATAGCCGACATGCTTGCCCAGTTCTTCCGGCGACCACTGGTCGAGCGTTGCGCCGTCCAGCCTGACGGTGCCGCGGATTGGCAGCCATATGCCGGCAATTGCCCGAACGAGCGATGACTTGCCCGAAGCGCTTGGCCCGACGATGCCGAGGCCGACGCCCTGTTCCAATGCAAAGGTGGCGTCCTGCACGACCATCCGGCGCTCACCCGGCGGTGTGACACTGATACTTTCGACCGAAAGAGCAGATCTCGGAGCAGGCAGCGAGACACTTGTCGCAGTTTCGGGAAGCTGGACCAAAAGCTGGGTCAGCCGGGCCCAGGCCTGGCGGGCGGTGACGAAGCCCTTCCAGTGGGCGATAGCCAGTTCGATAGGTGCGAGCGCCCGGCTCATCATGATCGAACTTGCGATCATGATGCCGCCGGTCGCCTCCTGATGGATGACCAGATAAGCGCCGATCGCCAGGATGCCCGATTGCAGCATCATGCGCAGGATCTTCGCGATCGTTGCGAGCGTCCCGGCAAGGTCGCTGGCTGTTGCATTGGTGTCGAGGTAGCCGGCATTGATCCCTGACCAGCGCTCGGCGATGCGCGAGCCAAAGCCCATGGCCTGCAGAACCTCGGCATTGCGACGTGTCGCTTCGGCAAGTGTATTGCGCGCTGCCGCTTGACTGTTTGCCTTTTTGGCGGGCTCTCTCGTGCGAATTTCGGCAAGCAATGCCAGGCTGAACAGAATGACCACGCCGGCCAGCGCCGTCATGCCGATCCAGAAGTGGAACAGGAAGCAGATTCCGAGATAGAGCGGCACCCACGGCAGGTCGAAAAGCGCGGTCGGACCGGCACTCGACATGAACGATCGCACCTGGTCAAGATCGCGCAAGGATTGAAGGCCGTCGCCTGCGAGCTTGGTTCGCAGCGGCAGACGCATGAGGGCGGCATAGACCTGTCCGCTCAAGCGCGCGTCCAGCGCCATCCCGATGCGCACCAGCAAACGCGACCGGATGAGTTCGAGAACGCCCTGAAAAACGAAAAGTGTGCCGGCAAACACGGCGAGCCCGACGAGCGTCGGCACGCTGCGGCCGGGTATGACACGATCATAGACCTGCAGCATGAAGAACGAGCCGGTCAGCGCCAGGACATTGACGACGCCGCTCATCAACGCAATTCCGGCCAACGCTCGCCGGAAGGAGGCCAAAACCGCCGCGAGTGTCGTTCGCGGCGGCTCGGGTGGAATGGGATGCGACGTCGGCTTCACATCAGTTCCAGTTCGGTCTCAGGCGGCAATGGCCGCGCCCGAAATGATGACGAACGTGTCGGTGCCGAGTCCATCTGTCAAATGTCAGATAACCCAGTCTTGCAACGCATAGGCATGGATGTAGTCGATCTGCATTTCGGCAGGCGTCGCAAGCTCGTCGGCGGGCTCTCCCGCCTGGCCACCAATCCCCATATTCACCAGCATATACATCGGGTCATGCATGTCGGCAGGCGTTGCGGCACGAGCGACTTCGACGTCGTCGAAATACCAGACGAGTTCGTCTTCTGTCCAAAGCACGCCATACGTGTGGAACCCTTCGGTATCCGCGGCATAGGCCGTCGTGCCTACTGTTGTATGAGTTCCCGTCGCGTTCGAGTGGCCTGTCAGGATGAGCTTGTTTGGATCTTTACCGAACATCTCGATGACGTCCAGTTCCGGTGGCCAGGAGCCGTCCGCCGGGAGAAGCCAGAAGGCCGGCCAAGCACCTTGTGTTTCGGGCATGTCGGCTCGAATTTCAAAATAGCCGTAGGTCTGCGCGAAGGATTCGTAGGTCGTCAGCAACCCTGACGTGTATTCGTAGTTATTTATGTAGGGACGGATCGCTTCAGGAGCCCGGGCGGCGGTAATGGTGAGAACGCCGTCCTCGATGCTGAACGGATTGACGGAGCGTGTCGGGGCGTAGTCGGTATCGATGTACCATTGAAGATCATTGTTGCTCGTGAGCGTGCTGCCGTTCTCGGCCCCCCACCAGTAATTCGAATCCCAGGTGCCGCTCGAGCCGTTCCACAGGTCCAACGTATCGAACTCGTCCGAAAAGGTCAGTTCCAGGGCCGACCTGTCCACGGCCAGCTTGAACTGGCTTGCAGTGAAATCGCCGATGGTCTTGTTGGCGAAGACGAGAAACTCGCCGTCGGACAGATTTAGGCGGACGTTGGCTCCCGACTGGACCATGTTGGCGCGCACCTCTTCGAAAGAGGTGAAGCCGTAGCTCCCGACGCGAACCGTATCCGTCGCGCCAAGGTCCAGGATCAGGTCACTGCCGTTGCCGGGGTTGACGACGAAAATATCCGCCCCGGATCCGCCCTTGAGCACGTCATCGCCCTGCAAGCCGTCGAGCGTCTGTTGGCCGGAGCCGCCGGTAACGATGTTGTTCAGCTCGTTTCCGAAAGCATAGCGTTTGTCGCCGGTGACCGTCAGGTTCTCGAAATTGGCCGGGAGCTTGTAGCTCATCCAGGTCGAGATGGTGTCTACCCCTTCGCCGGACAGCTCGACCGCCTTGTTTTTCGCGGCATACAGATAATAGATGTCGTCGCCCTTGCCGCCACGCATTGTGACGGTGACGGCAGCGTCGCCATACATCGAGTCGTTGTATGTGCTGCCATAAAGTGTCGGGCCGGAATTCGTCGCCGAATACCACCTTACGGAGGATCCGCTGTAGGGAAGTGGAACGCCTTTGGCGTTCAGTACCGTGGCCATCCCGGTCCTATCTCCTTTGTCTCGCTCGATACCAGCCCTAACATCTATCGAGGGCAAAAGTAGCCAGTACTTTTTCACTTTCCAGTTCGGAAGGTTACCAAATGGTTATCACCTAGTGGGAGCACTTGCCGGGGAGCTTCACTGCCTCGAGTGCATAAGGTTGGGCCACTGCAACATGATCGAAGATGTGGTGAGGCAGATCGAGACCGACTCTCACCGCATTTCGCATCTCGAATAGCATTAACGCTGACCGGTGATGAAGAACTGCTAGTAGACTTTGAAAGCGCCCGCGTCGGCTCGTGCATCGACATCGGTGATCAGCATGTGCCCCGGCGATACCGTGATCGAGGTCGCCAGCTCGGCACGAGCAAGTGCATCCTGTGCGGTGATGCTGCTGGCCCAGAATACAGGGACCTCCCCGTCGATGATTTTGACCGCATCGCCCCAGTCGGGAGCCATCAAATCGGCTATTCCGATGACCGTGGGATCTCCGACATGGATGGGAGAGCCGTGGGCATGCGGGAAGCGTGCGGTGACGGCGCGAACCCTGTCGACATCGCAACGGCTTATCGGACGCATCGAGACGACCATTTCGCCACCAAACGGTCCGACGCGGCACGTCTGGATCCTGGTTCGGAACTTGGGTGAGGCCTTGCCGCAGCCGATGCGGCTCAGTTTCTTTTCGGCAAGTGCAGCTTCGACGGTCAGCGAACTGCCGAGCGCGAAAGCGGCAAAATCATCCTGCCACAGGTCGATGATGTCCGTCCTCCGACGGGTCAGCTCGCCGAAATGATAGATGTTGTACTGGGGGGCATCGGTGCGGATGTCGATGTCGCCCAGCGCTGGGATCAATGGGCTGCCGGCGCGATTAACGCCGACCAATGGACAGGGTTTCGGGTTGCGGATGCAGAACTGGTGGAAATCGCTGGCAAAGCTGCGCGGCACAATCACAACATTGGCCTGGAGCTTGCCATGCGCCAGCCCCCCTGTATGCCCCTCATAGGCGCCCATTCTGACAAGCCTGCGCAGCCTGTCCGCATCGACCAGTCGCAGGTCCTCGAAGATCGGTGAAGTGGTCAGGCGAGCCATCGCTTCCGGTTCAGAGACAAGTCGGGAGGGCGTAAGATCGTTGGCGGCTCGGCTGCTTGTCAAATTGTCAGAATCTTTCCTCAACGATAAATTGTATTTATTGGCCGGCCAACGATTGCTTCATCTTACGACCGACGCTTGCGCAAACCTTCCTGCTGTCATTGACAGTTGCGGCAGCCGATCGCTTCTATCTGTCGGCCTGCCTCGTGCAGGAAGCCAAGGTCGCGCTCCATGTAGAAGAGCAGGAACGCAGAATAGAGGACAAAGACCAGGCTAAACACCAGCGTCTTCACGATCAGCGAAAGCGCAAAAACGTTGAGGTGCGGTGAGGCGCGCGCCAAAAAGGCCAGCACAAGGTCGGACAACAGCATGCTGATGATGAGCGGGAAAACCAGGGTCAATGCCATCATCAGAATGCGGTTCAGGAGATCGAGGAAAATGCCGGCCGCATCCTTGCTGAACACCGGCAGAAGCTGGTCGATCGGCCACAGGCCATAGCTGTCGTAGAGGCTGGTCAGCGAAAGCTCGAGGCCGCCGGCGGCCAGGTAGACCGTGACCATGATGACGGCGAGCAAGGTGCCGGTGGCGCTCGTCTCATGGGTCATCATCGGATCGATCAGCGTCCCCATCGTCGAGCCGCGCTGCAGGTCCAGGATATCGCCGGCAGCCTCGGCCGCCCAGAACGGAATGCCGATCGCCAGCCCGAGCGTTACCCCAACGACGACCTCCTTGAGCATGTAGGCGACGATCATCGTCGTCGCGATGTCGGTGTTTGTCAGTCTGTCGACGATCATCGGAAAGACCGGAACCGCCAGCGCCAGGGCAACGCCGTTGCGCAGAAGGCCCGACAGCGGCACGCGCGAAAAGAGCGGCATCAGCAGCATGAACCCGGTCATGCGGGCGAGCGCGAAAGCTCCCGCCAAAAGAAACAACTGTAGCTCCTTGACCGACGCGAAGAAGGGTTCGACCGGCATCCGCGCGCCTCAACGCGTGACGACGGGGAATTCGTCCAGCGCCGTCGAGGCCTGCTCGGCGATCTGCTGGCCAAGCAGCGGGCCGAAGACGATGATGACCAGCAGGATCACGACAAGCTTGATTGTCTGCGGCAGCGACTGGTCCTGAATTTGCGTCAGCGCCTGGGCCAGCCCGACCAGGATGCCAACGGCCAGCGCCGCGACGATCGCCGGGCCTGACGCGAACAGCACCGTCAGGAGCGCGCCCTGGACCTTCGCCAGGATGAAGTCATTGCTCATGCAAACCTCCCAGCGGCGTCAGACGTAACTCAGGATCAGGCCGTGCATCAGCCGCGACCAGCCATCTATGGCGACGAAAAGGAACAGTTTCAGCGGGACCGAAATGAGGACCGGCGAGACCATGATCATGCCGAGCGTCATCAGGATGTTGGCAACGACGATGTCGATGATGAGGAACGGAAGATAAAGCAGAAAGCCGATTTCAAACGCCCGCGTAAGCTCGGACGCGACAAAGGCAGGAACAAGTATCGAAAGATCGTCGTCCTTCAGATCTTGTCGTGCCTGTTCCGGCCACAGGCGGTTCGTTCCGTCGAGAAAGAACTGCCGCTCTTCCGGCTGGGTGAACTTGATCAGGTGCTGCTGCAATGGTTCCCTCACCAGTTGCGTCGCCCTGGCGAGGTCCTCGGTCGTCTGGAACTGAACCTGCCCTTCCTGGAGCCGTCCCGACATCTCGCTCAGCAACGGCGTCGTGACATAGACCGTGAGCACGAGCGCTATGCCGTAGAGCACCAGATTGGGCGGCATCTGCTGGACGCCGAGCGCATTGCGGATGAGGAACAGCACGACCGAGATCTTCAGGAAACCGGTCATGGTGACGACTGCCAGCGGCAGCAGACCGACAAAGCCGACGGCAATCAGGATCCCAAGCAGGTTGGGCGAATTGTCAAGCATTGTCGAACATACGGGCGATCCGCACGCCCAGGCTCTCCCCAATGCGGACGATCTCGCCACGGCCGACGCGTTTGCCATTGGCGATGATGTCGACCGTCTCCTTCGTCACATTGGCGAGCGGAACGATGGCGCCGGGCGCAAGCTGCCTTACTTCGCCGAGAGGCAGCGCCGTGCGGCCGAGTTCGAAGGCAAGCGCAACCGGCAGCTCGTCCAGAGTTGCCTCCTCCAATGCCTGATCGGCGTGCGGCGGCGTGTCTTGATTCATGGTCCACTCCCATTTCGATCCAGCGATTGCAGTCGGCGCGGCAAGCAGTTGCGGCCCGCTGGCAGTCAGCACCGCCGGGGCATAAAGCCGCTCGGCAATGACCAATGCCGCCTCTTCCTCTTCGTCATCGAAAAGCACCACATCGCCAGGTTGCAGGCTTTCAAGATCACCGTGACTGATTGTAAGCGCGTGACGCCAAAGGCAGACGGGCAACGGGAATTCGGCAGGAACCGGGGGCCTCGCTTTGCCGATCGCGTCGAGAAAGCCCCCGGCCCGCACCGCCAGATCGACGCTGTCGGTGTGCAAGGCGCAACCTATGGTTTCGTCCTTGCCGGCCAGGACGAAAGCCAACGCGGTTTGGTCCAGAACGCTGTCTTCTTGTTCGATCGACGTAATAGCGATCGTCTCGCCCAGCTTGCTCTCGATCCATTCGAGATCTTTTTCGAATTCGGACTCCAGCAGCAGTGCGGCGTGAGCGGGTGCCGGTCGTTTCACGTCGATCAGCTCGTCAGCCTTGGCAAGGCCTCGTTCGACAACAGATAACGGCAAGCGCAATTTGCCCGCCATGTCTCCGAGAGTGAAGACAATCGTGCATATTGGCTGGTCCACAGGATTTGGCGCCGGCCAGACGGCGGCGATCGCCATGGTTTTCCCGGCAATCGTGATCTGCGCGGCAGCACGACGGCGGTAGAAGGCGTTCAATGCCTCAACCTCCCCAGCCGCAACAGATTCCAATGTCAGCGGCTCGCCAACGCTCGAGCGTGTGCGTCTCGCCGGCTCTGCGCGCGCTTTCTTTTTTGCCGACGCCAAGGCCTGAGGCATCACACTTCCATATTCACGATCACGGATTGGGACTATCGTTCTGTGGGCAAGCGCAGTGGACTGCGCTCGTCTTCCTCGGAAAGCTCGGCAAGCGCCAGGCTGCGGCGCGCAGTGCGTTTGGTCAGATGCTGCAACAGCCCGTCCAGCTTCGTCACCGCCTTCATGCTGGCGCGATGATGGTTGCGGGCGGCCGATAACTCGGTTTTGCGTCGTTGCTCGGTGACGCCGGCCATCTTCTCGTTTTCCCGGAGCTGCTCGGTTTGCCTGGCGGCGTTCTCGAACTGTCCCTGAAGCCGGTAAAGGCTGGCGGCCTTCACCGGTTGCCCAACAAGCGAAGCGAATGCTGCATCCTCAGCGTCGGCTGTCTGCTGCAGGTGTTCGCTGACCGCGGCGGCCGCCTCCCGAACCGCCCCGGCGGCCCGCTGCGCAGCGGCGTATCGCCTTATGACCAATTCGTTTGCGCGCTGTTCACCGTGGCGCCTGAGGTCGCGCAATCGTGCGATCGTGTCACGATCTTTCATTGACGATCCCCCGCATGCGTTCGCGTGTCTGCTCGATTGTCTCGTGGGTGGCGGACGGCTGTCGCAGGAAGGCGTTGATGGCGTCGATCTTCGCCACCGCCTCGTCCGCCACCGCATCGCTGCCCTTTTCGTATTCGCCGACGCGCAGCAGCAATTCGACGTCGGCGTAGCGGGCGAGCAGCTCCCGCAAGCGGCCGGCGTCCGACCGATGCTCAGCCGGCACCACCGTGTCCATGAGGCGACTGCGGCTGCGCAGCACGTCGATGGCCGGGAAATGATTGCGCTGTGCAAGCTCGTTCGACAGAAAGACGTGGCCGTCGAGAAGCGCCTGGATTTCTTCGGCAACCGGATCCAGCGTGCCATCGCCCTCGAGAAGAACGCTGTAGAGGCTTGTAATGGAGCCGACGCGGCCAGGCCCTGAGCGCTCGAGCAATCGGGGCAGAACAGCAAAAAGCGAAGACGGAAAACCGCGACGCGTCGGCGGCTCGCCTGAAGCGAGGCCAATCTCGCGCTGCGCACGGGCAAACCGCGTGATGTTGTCCATTGCCAGCAGCACATGCTTGCCCTGATCGCGAAAATATTCGGCAATGCTGGTCGCCACATAAGCGGCCTTGACGCGCTCGATCGCCGGCCGGTCGGACGTCGCGACGACGATGATTGCGCGCGCCAGCCCTTCCGGGCCAAGCTGATGCTCGATGAATTCGCGCACTTCACGTCCGCGTTCGCCGACAAGCGCAACCACGGCAACATCTGCGTCGGTGCCGCTGACGATATCCGAAAGCAGGATCGACTTGCCGACGCCAGGCTCGCCGAAGATGCCGACGCGCTGCCCACGCGCGCAGGTGAGAAGCCCATCGAGGGCGCGGATTCCGAGCTGGATAGGTTCGGAAATCAAACTGCGCTCCAGCGGCGACGGCGGATAGGCGTTGACGGGATAGCTGCCGGTAATGCCATCCGGCGCAAGCGGCTTGCCATCCAATGGCTCGCCGAACGCGCTGATCACCCGACCAAGCAGGCCGGGTCCGACAGGCACCGTCTGGGTCTTTCCGGTCGCAATGACCTCGGTGAGGCTTGAAAGGCCGGTGAGATCGCCAAGCGGAACAAGGATCGCCATCTCGTCCATGAGCCCGACGACTTCCGCCTTGGTCGCCGTGCCGGTCCTGGGATCGAGGAGTTCGCAGATCTCGCCGATCCGAACCTCCTCCACGGTCGCGTGAATGACCGTGCCGGTGACCCGCCGTACACGCCCTTTCCTTGGCCGGCTGGCATCTTCACGCAGGCCGGAACGCAGGTTCGGAACGATCGATGCGAGGCGGCTCTCGAGCTTGATGGCGGGACTTGTCATGCCGCCGCCTCGGCCTTTGATGAAATCGCAGCGGCAATGGCGTTGAGCTGTGCCTCGATGCTGGCGTCGATGACGGCAATGTCGGTCGAGAGGATGCAGGCGCCCGTCGCCAGCGTATCGTCGGCATCGATCTCGACCGTCATGCCCAGGTCACTCTCGCGCAGGACCGCGTTCAGTTCGTCGCGAACCCTGTTAACGGAAGCAGGATGAAGTCGGATTTTTAGATATTTTGCGCGGCGAATTTCAGTGACGGCCTGCGCGGCCGCCTTGGCGACCAGCATGCTCGCGTCGAATTCTCCCAGCACTCGCCTGACCACATCGAGAGCCAGATTGATGATTTCGGCTTCCAGCCCACCGAGATAGCGATCTACCTTGACCGCGGTCTCGCTCACCAGACGCGCGGCATCCTCGTCGCCTCGCGCCTTGCCGTCTTCATAACCCTGCGCATATTCGGTCGCATAGGCTCGCCGAGCGGCGTCACGCAACTGCTGCGCATCACGCCTGGCTTCGTCGAGAAAAGCGTGCCCATCCTGCCAGGCGCGTGCCTCGGCGGCGCGCAGGATGCGGGCGACGGGGCGCCTCGGCACGGCAGTAGTCACTTTGTCCGGTTCGACCATATCGCCTAACCCATCGCCCGTCGAACGATCGCCGGACCAGCTTCGGCAAATGGTTCGGCTGTCGGCTGGTCGACAAGCGCATGCGGCATCAGCTTGAGACGGACCCGCATGCTCGTTTCGCCCGGCATCGCCTGACACCAGGCGCCAAGGCAATGCAGGCCGTCGGCATGGACACGACGATCAATGTCATCCAGGGGCTCCAACGGCTGTATTGGGCCGGCCAGATCGCGGTTGGCGACTGCGAAAGCGCAGATTTCCGCGCCGAGTGCTGCCTGCAACGCAGCGGCCTGGCGTCCATCGATCACGGCGGCCAGACTGCCGGCCCAGTAGATCGCGCCGGCGCGAAGCGCTAGTTCCTCCAACTCCTCACCCGACGACAAGGCAATCGCCAGGTCTGTCTCATCGGCTGGCTCGTTGGAGACGGCGCCGCTGAGGCCGTAACGCTCAAGCAGAAGCACTGACAATCGCTGATGCAGGCGCTGCGACCGCAACATACGCTCGCAGGCAGCCTCGCCGATCGTGCCGTCAAAGCATTGCGCCAGCCGGGCCGCACCCGCATAGCCTGCGGGATTGGACATGAATGTCTGCCATTCCGGGCTGGCAGTTTGCTTCGAGCCGGTCTGGATCATGTCTTCTTCACCGGCATGGCCGAAGCGTCGAGCGCATAAACACCGGGTCGTCGATACCACTGGACGTAAGCCAGGCGGGCAGCCAGCGCCGCTATAGCCGCCATCATGCCGTAAAACAGCCACATCGCGGCGGCGACGCTGTCGGGATGCAGCCAGAGGCCGAGGAACGTCGTGAAACCTGGCTCGCCGGTTGCGTGCTCGGGAACTGCCGCGGTCACCGGAATGAGTGTGACGGATACATTGTCATAAGTCAGCCCGGCGATGCCTTTGGCCACCAGCATCTTGACCTGAGGGATCAGCTCATTCATCGGAACGGATGCGCGATGCCGGATGAAAACGGAGGCGGACGATGGCACCAGCCGCTGTCTCAGCGGATCGTTTTCGGGCAGGACGAGATGAACGCGCGCGGAAAGCACGCCGTCGATGTCCGAAATCGTCTGCGACAGTTCCTGGCTCAGGCCATAAATCATCGTCGCACGCTCTTCGACCGGCGAGGATACAAGCCCGTCGCGCTTGAACACCTCGCCGAGCGTCTGGAATTCCTGTTTGGGCAACCCGCTTTCGTCGAGAATCGCCATGGCCTCGGCGAAACGGTCCTTCTGTACGGAAACCGTCATTTTGCCGTCCTTGCCCGCCTCGCGTTGGGCCGGGATGCCATGACGCATCAGCGTGGCCACGATCTCGTTGGCCTGCCGCTGGTTGAGGTCGGAATACAGCTCAACCGAGCACGCCTGGAGCACAAGCATGCTCACCACGACGAGCGCGACGCGGCACTGAACGCCGCATCGATTCAATAGTGTTGACCGCCGCGGCAAGGTTATCGTGTGCACGAACACTCCGTAGGCTTACTGTTGCTTGATCAGCGTGCTGGTGGACGACGTAACGGCCGTTACGCTGCTCGTGACCACTTCGAGATTGGCGGCTGCCCACATCACCGAAATGGATCGTTCGAGCAATTGCTCGGCATTTTTTGCGGTGGCGTTTTCGTCTTCCTTGCCTGACGGGGCCTTGCCTGACGGGGCGGTCTTGCCGGCGCCATCCTGCATGGTGGCCGTTTCAGCACTCACGGTGGCATTTGCCTGGGGGGGATTTGCCTGGCCAAGGGCCTTCTGGACCTGCTGCATGGTCCCTTCCAGCGACTGAACCGCAGAACCGAACAATGCAGACGGATCCGTGAGCGCCCCGCCCCCAGCCTTCTCCACCTCGGCCAGATAGTCGAACAGCTTGTGTTCGGCGATCGGCTCGGTCTTTTCCAGTTTGGACGATTGTCCGGCCATCGCCGGATTGGCTCCCGAAGACGACTGCGCCACCTGCTGGCCTGCCCGCGCGGCGACATCACCGCGTTCAGGCATACTGACCTTCGCGGCATCATGTTTTTCCTGATTGGCACCCACCATCCGGTTACCCGGCTGCGCTGTCGTGCCGGCGGTGATCTGCTGCTGCGAAGCCATGCTGGTGGTCAAGTTCGCCAGTGTGGCTTCCAGGGCTCCAATCGGCGCGATTTGCATGAACCTGCCCTCCTGCTTGCTTAGTTCGGTTTGCCGGAGGGAACATTCTGCGCCTCCGCCTGCCTGCCGCGGAAAACGCGGACCGGAACAACTTTGCCAACATCCCGCTTCGTGCTCGGCGCCGCAGGAACTCCCAGTGTTTTCCTGACAAGTTCAACATAGGACGGCGGCCCCGATACCGAGACAACATCGTCTTGCCTGGACACCTTGATCGGAAACTTCGGGTCGATGACCCCCAGCCGCGAAAGCCGATCTTCCGCACCGGCAGCCGTGTTGGCATCAAGCGCGATCATTTCCGTCCGGACCTCAGCTTCGGTCGCGACGTTCATAACGATGCCATCGAAATGCCAGACCAAGCCGTATCGATCGCAGATCTCCTGCAGGAACTCGCGGGCCGTTCCAACCGGCATGCCGGCGCTTAAACGCCCCTTTACGAGTTTGCTGACACGCATGGGCACCCGCATGTTGCGGCCTAGCTCGACTAGCGCGTCGGCCACCGACTGATCGACGGTGATGTATTTGTAGGGGCCGGCAGGCCAGCGCGGTTCGGCGGCGTTGGCCTGCGACGAGGCAAGGCCGAACGCCAGGATCATCGCAAGACCGCAGGCGACAAAAGCAGCCCTGGCTCCCGAGAACCGATCCCCATGGCAGGTGTCGCGTCCCGTCAACATTGGTCCTATCGCAAAGGGACGCACGAGCGATGGCCCGCGTCGCTGGTTTCATGATTTACCCGCCGATTCACTCTATCGTGCACATTGCAGAATTGGAAGTCCAATTGGATTGCGCACGAGCATTTGGTGCCAAATGTTGCGAACCGCCTGCAAAGCGATATGGTGCGCGCTGGAATCAGGTGATCGTCAGCTGGACGCCTGGATGCAGAAGAGATCGGTCTTGGCGGCAATCATCATCCTGCTTGCGAACCTGCCTGTTCCCGTCAAGGTTGCGGGACGCAAAGTCCGGGTCGCCCCGCGCCTTAACCAGAGGTTGCGTGCATTTCTGATCGCTGCCCTATCGATTGCTGCGATGGCGCCGGCGCAGGCCCAATCGAATAGCGGTTATGACCCACGAAGCTGGACTTATGATCCGGCAAGAAATGTGCTGGTCTCCCCTTCCGCACCCGACCAGACTTCCGATGGAGAAACCCGGAGCGACTGGTCAGCAACCCCCAGGGAGATCGTGCATTTCAGTGAGGCTCAACCGAAGGGATCGATCGTTATCAGCACCACGGAGCGGCGGCTTTACTACATTTTGGGCAACGGAAGGGCGCTGCGATACGCGGTGGGCGTTGGAAAGGAGGGCTTGGAGTGGGCCGGCCGCGACACGATTTCGAGCAAGAAGACCTGGCCGGACTGGCGGCCGCCGGCCGAAATGCGATCCAGGGAAGCGTCAAACGGCCGCTTCCTGCCTGCCCATGTCGAGGGAGGACCGAACAATCCATTGGGCGCGCGCGCATTGTATATCGGCAACACGCTTTATCGCGTCCACGGCACCAACCAGCCATGGACCGTCGGACAGGCCAACTCCTCCGGTTGCATTCGCATGACCAATGACGACGTCATCGATCTTTATGACCGCGTGAAGATCGGCAGCCAGATCATTGTGCGGCATTGATGGCCGTTCCCGAAAGCCGCAAATGAGTGATTCCCAGTCGTGATACCTTTCAATATCAAGCAGCTCGAAACCTTTCTCCTGGTGGCGACGTTCGGAAGCTTTCGCAAGGCGGCTGAACGCCTGAACACCACGCAGCCGGCGGTGTCCACCCGAATTGCTGGGCTGGAGGAAGCGCTTGGCGCCAAGCTGTTCGAGCGACAGAGCAGCACGGTCAGGCTGACCGCCGAGGGACAACGGCTGCTGCCGCCTGCCCAACGGGTTCTGCGTGTCGCAGAGCGGCTGCAACTGATGGCCAGCTCTCTTTCAGGGACTTCAGAGACGACGAGGGTGCTGAGGCTTGGGGTCGCCGAAACGATCGTGCACACCTGGCTGCCGGATTTCCTCACGGCACTGAAGGCAAACTTTCCGCTTGTCGATACCGATATCGTCGTCGATGCGACGACGACCCTTCGCAACGAACTCATGTCACACCGGCTCGATCTTGCGGTGCTGATAGGCCCTGTGCTGGAGTACAGCATCGAGAATATCGAGATGCCGTCCTTTCCGCTTGTCTGGGTCTGCTCGCCGCAATTGGAATTGCCCAACCGGCGCAAGGTGACGCTGAACGACCTGATGCAGTTTCCGATCATCAGCTACGCCCGCACCACGCGACCCTACAGCGAACTCTACCGCAAGCTCACCGGCGAATTCGAAGAGACGCCGCGCATCTTTCCGGCCAATTCGCTGGCCGCTTCCATCACGATGACACTCAACGGGATCGGCATAGCCTCGCTGCCCGAGGGCGTCGTCCAGGACTATCTCGCAAGCGGAAAACTGCGCATCGTCGAATGCGAATGGCACCCGTCCGACCTGCAGTTCACCGCCTCCTACTCTTCCGAACCCTCCAATCCGATAGCGGAGCGGGCGGCAAAGCTGGCCGGCTGCGTTGCGCATGCCTATGCTGCGAGAACCGACAAGCTCAGGCCCGCGGTTTCTCAGCCGACCAAGGTGGCCGGCAGGTAGATGCGGTCGCCTGAGAAGATCACATCCGGGCTCATTATATGGTCCATGTTGAGCACCACCGTCTCGGCCACATCCGCGGAATGGGTCCTGGCGATCAGGCGAATGCTGTCGCCGTTCTTGACCTCGACCCACTGGTAGCCGTCTTGCTCCAGCGTTGGATTGGTGCGGCCCGCAGGGTTGCTGCTGCCGTCGGCATGCGCCTCGACATGATCGCCGGAAACCCAGCCACTATGCATTTCGCCGTCCGGCCCGAAACCTTCGACCGGTATCCAGGCCTCCCCTGACTGGTCTGCCGAAGGCGCGGCGGTCTGCTCGACGAAGCTCCCGGGTTGCAGAACCGTCACCACGGTCGAATCCCCGTCAGGCTGGGTCCGCAAGTTCAGGCCGTCATCGGCCAGCACGGCGAGTTGCGGGAAGTCCTGCGGCGGGGTTTGCGTCCCGGGATCAGGCTGCTCGGTCCGTTCGTCCGGCGGCGCGCCCTCGACACCGGAAGGATCGTTACCCGGCGCGGTCTGTTCGTCCGGTAGCGCGCCATCGACGCCGGAAGGTGCGTCGCCCGGCGCGGTCGGGTCGGTCGGCGGCGTCTTGCCGGTGTTCCATGGCTGGTCGTCCAGCGTATCCCAGGCAAACAGCAGCATGCCGACGCCGAAGGTCACGCCAAGCGCGATGCGATCGGCGATCCCCCAGCGCGCGTCGGACTTTGCCCGGGCGTCGATCTGCTCTGGCGTCCTCGGCACGGCCCGGCGGTTGAGCAGATCGGTGCGCGCGGCCGACACCCAGAACTCGGCGCTGCCGACGGTGAACAAGGCGCCCGCCGTCGCGGCCAGCGGCGAGTGCAGGTTCTGTGCCGTGTAGAGAAGGGAGCCGAAGACATAACCAGGACCGGCCAGATGCTCGGCCACGTTCCGCAACACCGGCCGTCCGGCGATCGACTGCAGCGCGGATTTCGTGCCGTAGATCACATTGCCCAGCGAGAAGGAGCCGTTCAGCCAGACATTGTCGCCGCGCAGCAGCCCAGCGGCCGAGCCTGGAGACGAGAAGATGAACGACGCCCCGCTCGCGGCATTGAGGGCGCGTCCCAGCGGCTTGTGATTTGCCGTGGCATTCGGAAACACCGATTGCGCGCTGAAGACGATGCCGCGCACGCCGAACGCTACGCCCGCAGCCGTCGCGGCCCAATGCGGTGGCAGGATCTGCCATACCGTGTAGGAGGAGCCGGCCATCGGACCGAAGGTCGCGACCAACTGCGCGTTCTCGTTGAGGCGGGCGAGGGTCAGCGCCTGATCGACGGCCGCAGTTTGATCCGGCGTCATGACCTTCTTGTGGGTCGCCCGATAAGTGGTCATCTGCAGCACCGAAAGCGCGTTTGTTTGCTCGGTCGACATCCAGGCAAACTGCCTGGGTGTGAACTTGCGCAACTGGCCGGGGCTCAACTCGCCAAGCTGCTTCGGTGTCAGCGCCGCTATCTGTTGTTTCGTCAGCGCCTCGATCTGATGAATGGTCAGAGCGTCAAGCTGCTCCCGCGTCAGCGCTGCGATGTGGCGTGGAGACAGCTTTGCCATTGTCGCAGGATTGCGTGCCGCGACGAGGCCCGGGTCCAGCGCCGCAAACTGGGTGGCATTGAGATGGCTGAATTGGGCAGGCCGCATGGCGGTGACCTGTTCCGGCGTAAGGGCGTTGCGCTGCTCGTCACTGAGCTTGGCGATCTGGTCGGGCGTCAGCTTGCGCACCTGCTCGATGGTCAATCCGGCGAGTTGCTCTTGCGAGAAGGCCGCGACCTGATCCGGCCGCAAGCCGGTGATCCGGCCAGAGGCAACAGCCTGCAATTTGCTTGGCCTGATCGCCTGAAGCTGTTCGGCACCCAGCGCCCGCAACTGCTTCGGCGGAAGCGCGGCAAGCTGATCGAACGTCAACTGCCGAACCTGCTCGGGGCTCAGCGCAGCAACCTGCTCAGGCGCCAGCTTGGCGATCTGCTCCGGCTTGATGGCGTGCAATTGCGCGCCGGTCAGCCCGGCAATCTGATCGGCTGCAAGCGCCCTGACTTCCGGCCCGGTCGGTGCCCGCACGGGTTCGGCAAATCCCGGCTCCGCAGCGGAACTCACCGGAAGCTCAAGGCTGACGATCCTTCCGCTGACGGGGTCAAAAACCGCCCTGCCCCGGTCAGGCGCCGGCGGCCATGTCGCGGCTGTCGGCGTTTCGGCAGCACTATTCTCTGTCGGCGGCGTTTCGCCGGCCACGGCCGGCGCTTCGTGGCCGACCACCGCGGCCACTGGCGGCGGCGGCGCTTCGGCCTGTTCTGGCGCATCCCAGAACTCGTCGGCCGGCCGCAAGATCACCTGCGGGCGTTTTTGTGTCGATCCGCCAGGCGCGACGGCATCCTCATTGCGCGTGAACTCACCGACGAAATTGCCGTCCGGATCCATCATCCGCCAGCCATGGACCTCGTTCCATGGTATGCTGCCGTCGATTGCAGTCTCGTCGACGCGGGCCATGCTGTCGCTGACCGGCCGGCCCATCGCTTCGAACTCGGTCGGGACGTGGAGGCGCGGTCTACTCGGATTGAGCGTGTAGAGATAGGTATGGCCCTGCTGCCGCGCGGCCCGTGACTCTTCCGAAACGAAAGCCTTGGCGCCCGAGATCGACTGGCTGGTGCCAACGAAACGGCCATGGGTATTGCCCAGCACATAGTTGCTCAGGACGATGCCTTGCGGATTGTCCACCCAGATTCCGGTCGGCGGCGGCGGCGAGAAGCCGCCGGCGTCCCTGATCTCGCTCGGCGCGCGTGTATCGGCGCGGAAAACATAGGGGCCGACATTGCCGCGCAAGGGTCTTGCGGGGTCGCCGGCGCCGTCGACGGGCAGATTGCCTTCCTCGGGATGCCCAAGGCTCCCCGGCACATGGTCATCGGAAGCCCCACGTATCCAGGGCAGCACCACCGGCTCCCCGGTTTCCGGATCGCGATGCAGAATATGCGACTTGTGAGCCAAGGTCGGGTCGTCGCCGCGGAGTTGCGGACCATCCGCAGGCGGCACGTATACGTTCTCCGCGCTCTTAGGCGGCGTCCCGAGATACCTCACGGTGGCCGTTTCGCCATTCTCGTCCACGATCCGAACCGTTTTTTCCGACGACCCCGGGCCCAGTGCCGGCGGGGTGCCATTCGACGGCCCCGGGCCCAGTGGCGGCGGGGTGCCATCCGGCCGTCCCGAGCCCTGTGCCGGCGGGGTCGGCGGCGAATTGTGCAGCACGTCCTGCTCGAGCAGCCGGTTGAGGTAATGCGCCTGCGTGGGCGTCAGTTCGCTGCGGGCCTGCTGGTCCAGCTGTTGCCGCAGCGCTTTCCATGCTGGCCGGCTCATGCCGTCTGGCCGTCCGCCGGGGATCTGGTCCGGATATGGCGCCACGCCCAGTTCCGGGAACACATCCAACACGCGCTGACCAGCGAACCTCAAATCGCCGTGCGGCGATGCCGCAACTTCGGCGAGATAGGCGTCGAGATACTGCAGGACGTCCGGCGTCAGTCGCCCCGCCGAGGTGTCCAGCGCCGAGAAGAGCTTTTGCGCGCCTTCGGAGGATCCGGGATGGGCGCGGGCGGTACGGGCATGCGGGACAACATCCTTCCTCACCGAGCCGACTTCCACCGTCGTTAGCGGCAATGGCCCATAGTTCAGGGCGAGACCGGCGCCGTGGTCGGCGCGGTCCAAGCGGTTGAGCGGCCCGGCGCCCGTCTCGCGCGGGACGCCCTCGAAGGCGGGGGTGCCGCGCCAGGGTTCCTTGCCGCCTCCGAAGGGCGCCATGACGTTGTAGTTGCGGTAGAGGAGACGATCCTCGAAACCAGGCACCTTGCCTTCGGAGCTATAGTGGCTGGCACCACCTCTCGCCGCCTCCTCCCAGAAAGAGGCTGCCCGTTGGCTGAGCGGGCCAGGCTCCCTGTGCGTATATCCCGGCCGGCCGCCTTCGCCGCCGAGATAGCGCAGCGTGCGATTAACGTAGGTCCCACTCACAGAGAAGCCAAAGATGGATAGTGAAACGCCAGCGGCTTTTTCGTTCTGGAACGTGTTCTTCGACAGCATCGGCGCCGATGCGACCCACTGGGCGGAGGGAGCCGCCGCCTCATCATAAGCGAAATTCGGCCGGTATCCATTGACGAAAAGTTTCTGGCCCTTCGCGTCGTTGGGATGGACCGGGAGCAGGAAGCCGGTGCCGCCGTCTGGGATCGGGCCGTTGTTCTTCAGGCTGAGTTCGCCATAGACCTGGCGGCTGGGCAGCGGCACTTTGAGGCCGATGCCGAGCATCGATCCGCCGAGCGTGATCGTGCGTCCGTCGGGGCCAAGGAGCCACCCGGCCGCCAGGAGGGCGCCGTTTGTCGCGTTGTCGTTCAGCCAGGGGCCGCCCAGGACATTGGCTTCGTGCTCCTGCAGGAACCAGGAAACAGTGGCGCGGTCGGACCGCCAGACCCCTTGTGCATCGGTGAAGAATGTCGGGGCGCGCAACGAACTCGCCTTGTCGGCATCCAGCAACCGCTCCAGCAGGACGGGCACCTCGCTGTTGATCTCGGTCCCGGCCCTGGGCTTGCTTGCGGGCAGCGCGTTCTCCAGCGCGTGCGCGAGCGACTGGACCGCAGGGTCCGCGGATTTCGTCTGGTTGGCGGCGTAACCGCGCATCTCTCGCCACAGATACGGCGTCCAAGTGTCGTGGCCGGACAGAACCTTCTCATTGTAGCGGCCTTCCGGCGAAAGCTCGCCGGCGGGTTTGAACGAAGTCTCCGGCTGGAGCTTCGGACCGTAGACCCACGTGCTGCCGCTGTCGGCCTGCAGGACCTGCATGAGCGCATCCTGCTGCGCGGTGGTCACCGCCTTGCCGGGCCTGGTGGCGCGGCCCTTGAAAAACGGCGAAGCGGCATTTGCCGCGGCGGCGAGGTCCGGGTCGGTGGAGCGTGACGCAGTTTTGAGGTAATCGCCGACGATGCCGCGGCCGGCGTCGGTCCAGCCGGCTTCTCCCGGCAGCGCCCCGGCGGTAAGGAACTGCTCGCCGCCGGTCAGCCTGGCGTCGGATGACAGGCCGAGTTGGTCGATCACTTCTCCCGCCGACAGATGCGGCAGCTTGCCCTGTGCGCTGAACACCTGGAGGGCCGTCAGGCCGTTCATCGAAAGCTGGCCGGCCGGCTTGGAGCCGGTGAACGGGCTGTTGCGGTCGGCGTTGAGCATTTCGCCAAGCGCATGATGCTGAGCCGGCGTCATGTCCGTGCCGGACTGAGGCAAGGCCTTGCCCCCGAGTTGCACTCTGGTCATGGTCACCGCATCGCGGACGACAGAATCGCTGGACCGTTCGAGAGAATTGAGGTAGTCGCCGACGAGTTGCAGCTGCTCGGGCGTCCATATCGGCGCGGGCGTTGCCGCATCGTCGGGAAGCGCCGGCAAGGTCGTGGCCATGGTTTCGCCGAGCGCCGAGCGACGGCTGACTTCCGGATTCTTGGCAGGATCGAACGCGTGGACTTCCCGTGCCGGGGTGTTGACCCTGAGCTGGCCGTTCGGCGTGGTTATCGACCCGCGCTTGGCGCGTTCGACGGTCGGGCCGGAACCCAGGTAGCCGGCATCCGTCGCATGCTCGCCCAATGGGACGATGTCGGGGACGATGTCGCGGGTCATGCTCGCCTGCGGGCCGGCGACGACGACCTTGGCCGGCAGGTATTCGCCGCCGGCCTCGACATAGATGTCCTGTCCGGCGGTGACGCCGTCCTGCGGAACCGGCCGGTGATAGATGCTGTCGACCAGTTCGCCGAGCTTCGGATAATCATAGCGAGGCTCGGTATTCAGGTAACGCGTGCCGATGCGCCGCAGGCCGGCTTTGACTGCAGTGAACGTCTGGCCGAAGCTGTACGGGTTTGACGAGCGATTGTTGATGATCGGCGTGCCGTCGGGCCGAACCGGGCTGGGGTGCTCGGTGTCCGTCACGGGCGGTGGCTCGGTGCGGGCCTTATCGGCTGTCCAGCGGCCATCGGCGCCGAGATAAAGAACCGGCAAGGAAGGGTCGAGCTCGTCAGGAGCCGGCACCGGCTCCGGCGCCGCCGTGATCGCCTGGGGTTCGGGTATGGCGACAATCCTCTGCCCTTCCGGCAGGTTGAAATCGACCAGCATCTCGCCGGTATGGCGGTTACCGAGAGTGTAGCGCATCAACGGGCGGCTGCCTTCCGCCCCGCGTGTTTCCGTTTCGGACTGGAGCAGGACCTCGTCCGGGGTGGCCAGCACGGCCGGGTCGGAAGGGCGTGCGCCGTCGAGGTAGCCCGTCTGCTGCGGATCCTTGCCGCTGGTGTAGACGTATTCCGCGGGATTGGGGCTTGGCATGCCGGTGAACGTCTTGGTCGCCGGGTCCCAGACGAGCCGCAAGCCGCTCTCGGCCGGGCGCGTCGTTCCATCGCCGCGGACCGGCGGAACCACAATCGGATCGCCGTCGGCGGGGACGCGCACATTCTGCTCACGCGCTCCCTGGGCGTCTCGGTCGCTGGCATTCTCGGGATCGCCGCGCTCACCCGGGGCGCTCGGCCCTTCATCGTGGACGTTGATAACCGTCCCCTCGATAACGGGCTGACTGGGATCGTGGAAGACCAGCTTGTCGGTCGGGCGATAGACGCCGTCGGTGCCTTGCTCATGCACAACCATCGGCCTCGACGATTGTCCGTCGCCTGATGGATCACCTTTGCCGCCCGTGGGCGGCGGCGGGTTCGGACCGTCGGACTCGCCGGCCGGCAGCGCCCGTGGACCGGTTGGACCGTTAGCCCCTCCCGTGTTGTCAAACCCGTCCCGGGCGCTGAAACCGGCTCCCTGCTGGCCGGATGTTTCGCCGGCCACATCGCCGTCGATGATGATCTCATCCGGGTCCGGCATGACCTGCTCGCCGGTCGGCCTGTAGACACCGTCAGCGCCCATCTCGTAGACGGCCCGCGGTTGCGGCCCCGAATCCGGAAAAGTTCCGCTCCGAGTACCGCCCGTTCCAGGCATGTTGGACAACAGCGAACGGCCGCCCAGCCCCGTGCCGACAGTGCCGACGCCTATGCCCACGACTGCGTTCGCGAGCTCGAGCAGGGACATCTCGCCGTCATGCGCCGCCAGATCTTCCACCGATTTGCCGAGCAACGGAACACCGGTAACCACGGCGCCGGCATCGAGGCCCCACGCAGCGTTGGTCAGCCTGTTGCCGCTTTGCATGAACTCCGAAACCTTACCAGCATAAGAGGCCTCCTCTACGTTCACCTGGAATCTGCCGATGCCCCAGCTGGCATCCTTCATGCGGGTCATCCCGAAGCCGCCCGCGAAAGCCTGGGATCTGGACAGGCTTGTCTTTGCCAAGCCGAATGTGCGCAGGGCACCCGCGCCCACGGGCAGGAACGCAGTTACGCCGGTGGCGATATTCCAACCCGACTGGCTGTCGAAGTCGCCGCCCTGCAGGAGGTGATCACCCTCTTTGATCAGAGCCTTGCCGCCAAGGATTGAACCGGAGCCGATCGCGATGGGAATCGCCCATTGGCCGCCCGGCACGAACGAGACGATGGTGGAGACACCGGCGACGATGCCAAGACCAATGTCGGTAGCTTTGTCCCAGAAATCCACTTTGCGTGCGTCGGCCACTTCCAGTTCGTCGAGCGAAAAACCATCCTCGCCGAGCGACATGTCGCCGCCCTTGGCCATGACCAGATTGCCCTTCTCGCTGAAGATGCGATTCTCGTGCTGGAATTCATCGAAGGTGCTGTAATATTTGCCCAAGCTGTCGACATAGCCGATTTCGTCGCCGCCGCTCTTGATCGCGAACAAAGCCGTCGTCGATTCCTTCCCGCCGTCGAGGGAGAAGATCGGCACGATCTTGACCTCGGCGTCGTCGCCGCCGCGGTCGGTGATTTCTTCGGTGACCTTTTGGACGTCTGCCTCGGGCCCGAGGGTCTGACCAACGGCAGTGCTGAGTTGGTCCGGCGTATATGTCTCGTATTCGCCGGTGAAGCCGGCCTCGTAGAGGTTCTCCAACTGGACCTGATATCCAGCCAGCGCCTGGTCCTTGTGTTCTTCAAAATACTCGTACTTGACTTTCGCCTCATGATCGGCGGAACCGTATTCGAGAAGTTTGGGGTGGCTTGCGGAAAAAGCGTACCAGTCGCGCCCCGCCACCATCGCCGGCCGCACGTTTTCTTCCCAGTCCTCCAATTGGTTCTTTTCGGTCTCCGCTTGGCCTCGATCGATTTCCGCGGCCGCAAATTCGGGGTGCACCCACAGCTTCTGGCCGTCCATCTCGATCTGGACCCACTTGCCGCTGTCGCCGATCGCGCCCGGCCCCTGCTCTTCATAGGCCGCGGCAACCTCCGGCGCGACCCACAGGTCGCGGCCGTTCACCGTGATCTTCACCGCCGTCTCGCCCGGCTTGAGCGTGCCGGCGGGCGCCTCTACGGTCCCCGGCCCGTAGTCGGTAATCGCCTGGTCGCGTGCCGTCGTCGCATCGGCGAGCGCCGTCTTCGCATCTCTCAGCCCGGCATCAAGCTGGTCGACCTGCACGCCGACAATCTTCGACCTGGCAGCGTCCAGCGCCGATTGCGATCCGCTTGCATTGGCTGTGCATACCGGCGCCGATAGGTCCTGCGTCGAGGCCAGCATCTCCTGCCACTGCTTGTTGAGCGGATCGTTGCGGAAATCTTCCCTGATACCCTCGTCGTTGAGGTCATATGTCAGGGCAGATTTATGTATGTTGGTGTCATCACCGTTCTCGTCGGTGAAAGTGGCGTTCTCATATTCGGTAACGACATAGAGCTGACCGTTCTCCTCAATGATGTCCTGCGATTTTATCTTGCCGGTAAAGTCACCATGTCCATTGGTATAGCCTTCCCAATCGAAATGGTGCGGGTTTCTTTCCTGCGCCTGCGCAAGCAGTTGCTGCTTGAGAGGCTCCATGGTTACGGCAAGATCCGCCGCCTCTGCCTGTGCAACCCCATACTCCTGATATGCCTCGGCCAGGGTCACCTGATTGGCCGCTGCCCCCTGGAGCGTTTGCAGACCTTCAAGCCGCTCTTCGATGGCCGTGTATTCTGGGCTTCCAGGCTTGGCATCCGTAAGCTTCAGCTCCAGCTCGGTCGAGCTGATCATTTGATCGATCGTGGCCTTGTTGCCGTTTGCGGTGTGTAGCGAAACGTTTGTAAAGAGCTCGGCGACGTCCGCGTGCGCGGCCTTTCCTTGTTGGTTGGTTTCCTCGGCACTGGGGCCATCCGGGTTGCTGACAGCCGTCTGGTTGGGATCGCTGAGGGTCGGCAGGTCTACCTGTTTGTCGATCGCTTCGAGAAGTGACGTCTGGCCCTGCTCGTATTCGGCCCGGGCGGTGCTGGCGCTTTCAAGCGCGTTGTTGGCGAGGATCAACCGGCTTTGCGCATCTGCCAGCGTGCCCTTCGGCTCGGGCGGCTTCCAATCCAGTCCATAAGGCGCCAACGCCTTGTCGAGCGTTGACTCGGCACCCTCCATGGCGTTCTTGAATTCAGGGTCCAGCGCATAGACGTCGAGCTGTGCCGCGCTCTGCGCAGCCTTTGCTTCTGCCTCACCGAAGTTCGCAATCGCCACGTTCTCGGCTGCGATCGCCTTGGCCACCTCCGGGTCGAACCATTTCCAGCTCCCGTCGACCAGCAATGGCACCCACTTCCCGCCCGAAGGAGCCGTGGGTGACGGTGGGTTGCCGTAGGGACCAACCGACGTGGGGCCACCGTCGAGAGTCGCGCCGGTTGCGTCTTGTCCCGGACCATACAATTCCATTGCAGCGACCACGGCCTGCTGCTTTTCAAGCGCCTCCGTGGTCAGCTCTGGCGTCGCTCCGCCGAATATGCCGTCCAGCATCGTCTTGAGTATCTGGTCTTCCTTGGCCTGTTGCGGGTCACTGCTGTTCGGGTTGATGTCCAGCAGCAGCTCGGCGAGCGCCTGTTGCGCGGTGCCGGCCGCGATATCCGTGACGGCGCCGGTCGTTGCGTTGGTCAGCGTGATTTTGCCGTCCGGCGACGTGGTCATTGTATAGCCGTTGAACGTCACCTCGACGGTGGTGTTGGTACCGCCCTCGATCACCACGGTTTCCCCGGGATGAATAAGGTCGGGATCGCGCGGAGAGGTGAACAGCTCCGGATTGCTCTCGGCGAGATCCTCCAGCGTCACACCATGCGCCTCGGCGATGTCGCTCAGATTGTCACCGGGTTGGACCTCGTAATCGATCGGCTCGCCATCCCCCAGCGTCTCGACAATGGTCTCGGTGCGCCGGCCGTCCTTGTCGACGACGATCGTCGTTTCGGTGTTGTTCTTAGGGTCGACGATGGTGGTGGTCTGCTCGCTGGTCTCGGTGTTGCGCTCGGTGTGGCTGGTCCTGCCATTGCCGTCGACCGTATCGGTCGTTTCGGTATTCCCCTCGATGGTCGTCACCGAAGTCGAACCGTGTTGGTAGTCGTTGTTGTAGGTGACCGTCTTGCCCGTCTCCGGATCCGTAACGACGATCTGCAGGGTTTCGCCCGGGTCGCCGCCCTGCGTCACCTCGAGGCCGGCGGCGTTCAGCTCGGCGATCACCTGCTCGGGCGTGAGATCGCTCGCCTCGGCGATCTCCTCGATGCTCATGCCCTCGGCAAGCTGCTCCTGGATCGACGCCGCGCCCGAGCCGTCGGCGGTCTGGGTCTGCGCCAGGATTACTTCGTCGCCATCCGGCCCCGTGACCGTGGTTACCGGCAAGGCGACGCTGTTGTTGGGCGCTACCGTCTCAACCTTTGCGCCGTTCGGCAGGGCCTTCTCCACCGTGACGGTGCCGTCGGCAGCCGTGTGGGTGGTGGTGGTGATGCCGGTCTGCGAGTTCGACGTGCGTTCGGTGACCGCGCCGTCGCCAAGATCGTCCACGAGCGTCGTCGTGATCGCGCCGGTCTGCGCGTCGACACTGGTGGTTTCCTTGCGGCCGAGATCGTCACGGATCGGCGATGAAGTCGCCTGCATGTCGGGGCCGGTCTCTTCGGTGTAGTAGCCGCCGTGATGATAATCCTGGTTTTCGGTGATCATGCGGTCTCCAACGGTGATCACCACCGTGCGGGTGTCGCCGTTGGCGTGCTCGGTCGCTACCGCCGTCATGCCGCCGGCATTCAGAGCCGCCACCACATCCTCGGGAGCCATGTGCTGCTCGGCGGCGATGTTGTCGATGCTTTTGCCGCCCTCGATCGCCTTGAGGATGTCGTTCGCCTTGGCGTTCGGCGTCTCGACTTTCGGCGCCTTGACTTCCAGCGCTTTGACTTCCGGCGCCTTGACTTCCGGCGAAACAACGAGGTTTGGCGCGCCGCCGAGATCCTGCGTGAAAAGCGCCGGCGCGGCGGTGGCGCCGCCATTGCCGTTTGCCGTGGTGACCGCGGCAGGCAGCTCCGGTCCTGGCTGCGCCGGGGCGGTCGACTGTGGCGACGGGGCAGTCGGCTGCGCCGTCGTCAGATCCGCATTGACCTGCGTCAGCCGCTGGCGGGCGCCCGCGGCCGCGTCGGACTCGCCCATCTTGTTGGCGAGCCGGATTTCATTTTGCAATTTCGTGGCTTCCGCCTGCAGCCGCGTAATCTGCTCGGCATTGGCCTTTGGATCGACCTTGGGCGGCGGCGGCGGCTTGACGGTGTTAATCGGGCGGATCATCAAACAACCTCCGGAGCCGGTCCAGTCCTGGTTCAGGCAGTCTGCCTGCCGTCAACGCCCCCGCGCCCGACAGTGGAAGCCCCAGAAGCTTACCGGGGCGGCTTCCAATAAATGCCGAAAGCAGCGAGTTGCTCTTCCGACTGTCTTACTCGTTCGGCAGCATTCACTTCAGACTGCACAGCCGTCAGTGCCGCCAGAATCTCGACGGCGGCGAACGCCGGCGCCATGCTGCGAAAGAACGACTGCGAATTTGCCGTAACGATGATGGTCTCCCGCGCGATCCGGGCCAGCGGCGACACGCTGCTGTCGGTGATTGCCACCACGCCGACACCCTGCCTGGCCGACTGGCGCGCCACGTCGATCGTCGTTCGTTCATAAGGCGACATGCCCACAGCAAGGAGCACGTCGCCGCGTCCCGCGCCCTGCAAGGCATCCAGACCATGTCCGCCTATCTCGCCGACAAGCGTCACCTTGCGGTCGCCGCCAGCCAGAAACGACATGATGTGAACGAAGTGGCTGGCGACCGGATAACCGGAGCGCGCGCCGAGACCAAACAGATTGCGTGATCGTGCAAGGAGGTCTGCGGCGGCGATGAATTGCGAGGCATTGCCGTACTCACCCAGACTTGAAACCTGCGCCGCGAGCGTGTCGGCGACAACCCCTGCAGTCGAATATCCGGGAACGCCACCCTGGTCGGCACCCCGTCGCACCGGCTCACCGGCGCCTGTCTCACGCAGCGCGCGCGCATAAAGGCTGCGCATATCCTCATAGCCTTCAAGGCCAAGCCATCGCGCCAACCGCATCATCGTGCTGTGCGAAACGCCGGCCTGATGCGCCTGCTCGCGCATCGACATCAGTGCGACATCCTTAGGATGGTCCAGCACGAAACGCGCGGCGACCCGCAGCTGCGGCGGCATATTCTCGAACCGTTCGACCAACAGCTCCGCCAAAGGACCTTGTTCCATTCTGCCATACCCCATTTACCCCGATGGCAGGTTACTCCTCCAATGGTGGCAATGCAACAGTTGGAACCGAACTGGTTCATATATTCCAAGTGGACTTTCATTTTCGATCACGCTGCCTTAAGCTGCTTTCGCAACCTGCCGGATCGCGTCGACGTGATTCCGGAGTTTGTAACTTGAATGGTCCCTCAAGGAGACAATGATGGCTACCCCTCCCATTACGTCCGGCGCTGCCGGGTCGCCGGAACAGAACCTGGACAAGATGATCAAGCATCAGGAGCGCATGTTTAGCCTCGAGATCACAAAAGAGATCGCGAAGTCCCAACATGACATGCTGATGAGCACCGCGAGGACGCTCGGCCAGTCGGCCGAAAAGGCCTAAGGCGGGATTCTCGAACCATGCGCCGCCGCAAGCACCCGGCGGCGCACGTCCACGGCACGAACGCTTCGATGCCGTTGCCAGGCTGCGTCTGAATTGTCATCAGCGGGAGATGAAGTGGCATGACCGCTCATTCTAACGGCAAAGATTGGGCTAACGGCAAAGATTGGGCTATCGGCCGCACCCCGGCATCGCGACATTCCGTTGCGCTCAGCGTAACGCAGGGATTTCACGCGGGCGCCCAACTCAGCCTGGTCGAGCCTCTGTATACGGTCGGCTCGAGCACGGAGTCCGAAATAGTCCTCAGGGACGCCGGCATCGCGCCGGTCCACGCAAGGTTGCGGCGCAAGGGCAGCCAGATTGAAATCGAAGCCGTCGGCGGCGATGTCACGCTCGCCACCGGCGAGATCATCCGTGAAGGCCAGGGCCGCCGCTGCAAGCTGCCGCTTTCGATGAGCATCGGCGATGCCCAAATCCGGCTGGTCAACCCGGAACGCCCGCCGAATCGCTGGTCTGTTTCCAATCGCCCCCTGCTGGTTGCGGGCAGCGTTCTCTTTGCCGTTTTCGCTGTTTCCGTCGCCGCCAATGGGTTCTCCTTCGCCGAGCCCGACATTGGCAAAAAGTTGTCCGCTCAAGTCGATAAACCGATCACGTTGGCCCTCGCTGGCGAGGCCGGGCAGAGTGTTCTGGACGATCCATCGCCGACACAAGCCCCCAGCGCCGCCGACGCGGAACGCCAGCTCAAGCTGCGCCTCGAGCAATCCGGCATCAGCACATTGACCGTTCAGCAATCACCTGGACGGCTCGTGGTCTCGGGCATGATCGCCAATGACAAGAATGCTGCCTGGACCGAAACGCAATCCTGGTTCGACCAGGCGTTCGGCGCGCACATCTCCCTCGCCTCCAATGTCATGATCGGCAACGCCGAGCAGGCTCCGCGCCTGAGGCTGCAGGCGATCTGGTATGGCGAGCGGCCCTATGTCATCGCCATCGACGGCGCGCGCTATCATGAGGGCGCATTCACCAATGACGGCTGGACCATCAAGCGCATTGGCGAGACGGAACTTCTCCTGACGAAGGGCGGCGCCACGGTCGCGCTGAAATATCCGTGAACCGCCGGCTTGAAGGCCCGCGTTTCGATACGGCAAGGATGGACACAACCGGCCGCGACGTGCGGCAGGCGGAAGGCGTGCGCGGTCAGGCAATCAACCGTCGGCGGATGAATGGCGTCGACAAGGCCGCAAGCCGGGCCCAGGGAGCGACATCGGCCGCTGGCATGGAAAAGCCAGGAACCGCGGAATTCCAGTCCTCTCGGGGCACGAACAGCGAATCGCTCGACGAGGCGCTCATCAACTTCGTCATGCCTGGTATTCCCGAGCCAGCCATCCTGCGTCGCTCGGTAGCCATCCTCCAGCATTTTGTAACGCATCTGGTTCCCGGCCTTGAGGGTGGCGAGCAACTCAAGACGCTCGCCAGAACGCTGATGGAGGATGAAATCGAGCGTCATCGCGATCTGCTTGCCCGGATACAGGAAGGAATCGAAACCTGACTGATCCGCATGACACAGTGCATCTGCTGCATGTCCTGGGCTATCTCTACGGGTGTCACGGGCAGGCAAAGCGGGGCGCGGCATACCTGCTCATCGCGGCGCAGCTGTCACCGGGAAATGCCGGCGTTCTGCGCACGCTGGCGCATCTGCTCATACTCGATGGCGAAGCGGACAAGGCGCTTGCCACCATAGCCAGGCTGGAGACGCTGGAGGGAATGGACCACCCGACGCTGGCGTTGCTGAAGAGCCGAGCATTGCTTGTGGCCGGCCGCAAGGCCGAGGCGCACAATGCCTTGCGGAGCTTCCTGTCGCATCGAGCCGCCGAATGACGGTATCGGAACGCCTTCTGGACTTCCTTGCCAAGCTGTCACGCCGCAGCGATCTGGTCATCGCCATCCTGATGCTCGTTGCAGTGGTGATGATGCTCATTCCATTGCCGACCTTCCTCGTCGACATTCTCATCACCGCCAATATCGCCGTCAGCGTGCTTATCCTGCTGGCTTCGTTTTATGTTTCTCATCCGCTCCAGTTCTCGTCGCTGCCATCGGTCATCCTCATCGCCACCTTGTTCCGGCTGGCGATCACGATCACGACCACGCGACTGATCCTCCTCCAGGCCGACGCAGGCGAGATCGTTTCCGCCTTCGGTAGTTTCGTCGTCGGCGGCAGTATTGCCGTGGGCCTGGTGATCTTCCTGATCATCACCGTTGCGCAGTTCATCGTGGTTGCGCGGGGTGCGGAACGCGTTGCCGAAGTTGCCGCGCGCTTTACGCTCGATGCGCTGCCCGGCAAGCAGATGAGCATCGATGCGGAGTTGCGCAACGGAGACATCGATCAGGCGGAGGCACGCCGGCTTCGCCAGCAGCTTGAGCGTGAAAGCCAGTTGTTTGGCGCGATGGATGGCGCCATGAAATTCGTCAAGGGCGACGTCATCGCCGGCATTGTCATCATTCTGGTCAACCTGATCGGCGGTTTCGCGATCGGAACGCTGCAGCACGATATGTCGCTGGGCGACGCCGCCGTTACCTACTCACTGCTCACGGTGGGTGACGGGCTGATCGCGCAGATACCGGCACTGCTTGTCGCCGTGGCCGCCGGCACGATGGTGACGCGCGTCGGCAGCTCGGACGGCACGAGCGACCTTGGCAAGCAAATAACCAGTCAGCTACTACGCGACCCCCGTGCACTCGCACTCGCCGCGGTGATCATGGTCGGCCTTGCCGTAGTGCCGGGCTTTCCGTCCCTTGTGTTCCTGATCCTTGGTGCCTGCTTCGGCGCCGGCGCCTACGCCATCAACCGCCGCACCGCGGGGGAAGCCGAATTTAGGGATATCGGCCAGACCGCCATGGCCGAACAAGCCGGAAAACCGGCGTCGCTTTCATCAACGCCCGTGGCAGCACTGCCTTCTTCATCCCGCATCGTCGTGCGCTTCGGAACCGAACTCGGACGCTCGGTCCCGGAACCCGAATTCGCCTCGCTCGCTGATGGCGTGCGCGGCGAGCTTTTCGGCGATCTCGGTGTCGACGTTCCGGCTATCGGCCTGCAGGTCGACGAGAAGCTTTCAGCGAGAAGCATGCGCATCGATCTGGAGGGCGCACCCATCCTGGATGCTGAAATCCCCGCCGGCCGCGTTCTTGTCGAAGCGGACCCAACGCATCTCGATCTGCTCGATGTGACTTACGAAAACGGTTCTCCGGTTGCCGGCCAGCGCAAATTCATGTGGGTCGACGATCGCCACCTTTCGGCGTTGAAGGAAGCCGGATTCGTCTTCTCCACGCCGGCGCAAACAGCGGCCAGATGGACCGGAAATGCACTTCGGCTCTATGCCGGCCATTTCGTCGGGATCCAGGAGACCCGCAGGCTGCTGTCGGACATGGAGCCGGACTATGCGGATCTGGTCAGACAGGCGCAGGAGATCGTGCCGCTGCAGAAAATCGCCGAGGTGCTTCGGCGACTTGTCGGCGAAAACGTGCCGATCCGCAACCTGCGCCTGATCCTCGAAGCGCTGATCGAATGGGGTCAACGCGAACAGGACGTCGTTCTGCTTACGGAATATATCCGCACGTCCTTGAAACGCCAGATCAGCTTCCGCTTCGCTGGCCGTAACAACATCATCGCAGCCTATGTTCTGCAGCGCTCGGCCGAGGATGTCCTGCGAAACGCGGTGCAAAGCACATCGACCGGCACGTTCCTGAACCTTTCGGATGACGATGCACAGGCATTGATCGCCGAAATCGAACGAGCCTTGTCGCAGAACGCCACCGATGTCTCACCGGTCGTCCTCGCGGCGATGGATGTGCGCCGTCATATGCGAAGCCTGCTCACGCACAATGCCATCGAGCTTCCGGTCCTGTCCTTCGGGGAACTCGCACAGGAATTCAACGTCCAGCCATTGGCCACGATATCCGGCCGCTCGGGCGTGGCACGCAACGTCTCTCGATCGCTGCCGTCGGCTGAGGCGAAAGCCGTACAAGAGGCAGCCTCATGATGCCAGCCGGGCGGATTGGGACAATTGGGGGAACTACATGCTCAACAGGGGAACGGCATGACAATTCACGATACCGCAGCAGGCGTTCGATCCGCCACTTTCGCCGGGCGGATGCGCTGGCTCGCTATCGCGACAGTTGCCGTCTTGCTGGCGTTCTTGTTCACACATGCCGACGCGACGGCGCAGGATGTGCCGCCATTGCCGAGCCGGCCAACGGTCGACCTGCCGGTCGGACAAGGACGCCTGCTGCGCTTCAATGAACCCGTCGAATCGGTCCTGATCGCCGACACCACGATCGCCGACCTTCAGGTCGTGTCGCCGGGGATGGTCTATGTCTTCGGCCTGAAACCCGGCCTGACCAACCTGATTGCAATCACGGCCGATGAGCGGGTCGAGGCAACGGCCCAGTTCCGCGTCACCCCCGACGTCACGCCTGCCAACGAAGCGAAAGCCGCGATGCAGCCGAACTCGGCGACAAATCTCTCGATTTTCGGGACCCGCATTGTTGCGACCGGCGAGGCACAAGGCGTCGAGGAGGCAACGGATGTCGACAATATCGCCCGCACGTTCTCGCCGCCGGAACAGCCTCCGCTGAACAACATGACCGTGCAGGGGTCGCAGCAGGTCAACATCCGGGTCCGTTTCGCCGAAGTCTCGCGCACCGAGTTGCAGTCCTACGGCGTCGACTGGTCTGTCGGATACAGGAGCGGCGGTTTTGAGTTCAACATGTTCCAGGACAATGGCGTGCCCTCCGGCACCGGCAATCTTGGTTTGAGCATGGACCAGGCGCAGGGCGTCAACTTCGACATTCTCATCGAAGCGCTGCAACGCAACGGCGTTGTCAAGATACTGGCCGAACCGAACCTGACAGCGATGACCGGTCAGACCGCGAGCTTTCTTGCCGGCGGCGAAATCCCGGTTCCGATTCCGCAAGGAACGGACGTCGTTACCGTTCAATACAAGTCGTTCGGCGTTTCCCTCGGGTTCACCCCTACGCTGATCGGCCGCGATCGCATTGCGCTCCATGTTCAGCCGGAAGTCAGTTCCTTGTCGGAAGCAGGCTCAGTCAGCGCCAATGGCTTTGCCATGCCGAGTTTCGTCGTGCGCAGGGCTGACACCACGGTCGAAGTGGCGAGCGGCCAGACCTTTGCGATCGCCGGCCTTTTCCAGCAGCGGACCTCGCGTAATCTGGAAAAGTTTCCGGTTCTCGGCGATGTGCCGGTGCTTGGCCCGCTTTTTCAGTCACAGCGCTTCCAGCGCGAAGAGACGGAACTGGTGATCCTGATCACGCCTTACCTGGTCGAGCCGGTGCGCGACAGCCTCGCCACGCCGCTCGACCGTCCGGCAGCCAAGCGCCACAGGAAGCGCGCCAATGACGCATCGGCGATGGGCCTGATCATCAAATAGCGGGGAACCGGACATGACATTTCGCATCGCATTGTGCTCTGTTCTTCCGGTGCTGCTTCTGGTCGGCTGCGCGAACGGCCGGCAGCAGCCGCAGGAATATTCTCCCGGCTACAGCTATGTTTCGACCGACACCGGCGGCTCGCAGAAGGGCGTCGGCGGCTCCATCCTTGCTCCCAATGCATGTCTGAACCAACCGGTCGATGACGACCGTTCTGCCGCTGCGACCAATCTGACGATCGTCACCGGCGTCGGCTCCCACCTGCCGCCCGGCTGCGCCAACGCCTACAATCTTCAACGCATGGCCGAAAGCCAGCGGGACCTCGTCGAGGGCCGGCGCATGGGGGCGGCGGCGGCCGTGCCGACGGCAAATGCCGCGCGGCGCTACCTCAATGGCGAAGAGGCGCCGATCGGAGGAGCCAACAGCGGGCCGCCGACGCCGCAAACAACGCTGCCAGTCGAGTGAGCCGATGCGGCCTTGCAAAAGCGCGTCGCGTTTGCGCGACATGCATTAGTTTGTCCGGTTGTTTGCGCGTCGGGCTCGACCCGACTTGGCTTTGCGCTTTCCGGACCGATGCGCTAGAGCGGTTCATCGTTTCACGGAAACGCCGAACCGCTCTATCTCCTTGTTTTTGCGCAATTCCCAAGGGAAAGCGCTATGCGCTTTTCCCGGGAAAATCGTTTCACACTTTTCCTGGAATTGCTCTAGCCGAGGATAGAGCCGAGCGCTTTCGCCCTTGCCTGTGTGCTGCCCTTCGACCGGATGGTTCTGGCACGCGCAAGCAAGGTATTCACCTCCTTGGTCGCCAGGCCGATCGGCGGCGAGGCCCTGACCTGATCGGCCTGGCCAAGAAGTCCGTAGACCACCACGACGTTGCGCTTGTGATGCAACTGCGCATTGGGTGCGGCGGAGATCTTCTGGACCAGCGGGAGTGCTGTGGCGGAATTGCCTTCGAGCGCCGCGGCCAACGCCATGTTGCTCTCGACGTCGAGATCCCCCGGCGCAAGTTTCAACGCCTGAGCAAAAGTGGTCTGCGCCTCCGCCGTCTGGCCGGCGAATGTCTGCGCCACGCCCAGCCTGATATAGGCGCTGCTGGTGTTGACCAGCGGCGCGGCCTGCGCGAGCGCGCGCATGCCGGCATCGATATCGCCCGTTTCCATCATCGCCGAGCCAAGCCCGAGCATTGCCCCTCCGTCATTGGGCGCTTTTGCCAGCGCGGCCTGATAGGCTCTAGCCGCCTCGGCGGGATAGCCCGCTCGCATATAGGCCTCGCCCGCCTTGACGAAGGCGCTCGGCTTGGCATCCGGCATCGCTGCCGCGCGCTGGTAGAGCGCGATTGCGGTGCCACTGTCTCCCTGCGCATGGATATCGTCCGCAAGCTTGATCAGACGCTCCGATTGCGACGACGGGCCCTGTGCCTTTGCCTGCTCGGTGTCGGTTTTGGTCGTCTGACAACCGGTCACCGCCAGCATGGCGACGACGGGCAAGAACACGACGTGCAGCCGCATATCCACCTCTCCGTATTCAAGCCCGCCGCACCTTACACACGGCCCTGGCCGACTGGAACCACAACAGTGCGATAAGATTGCAACATGGCCGAAGAAGCTGAGGAAAAGAAACTACCGGCGTCCGACAAGAAGCTTCGCGACGCTCGCCGCAAAGGCCAGGTTTCGCAGAGCCGCGACCTGGCCTCCGGCTTCACGCTTTTCGCAGCGCTTGGCTATCTTTATTTCGCCTGGCCGATGCTGTTCGGGCACCTTTCGGAACTCGTGCAGACCGTGACCATCCCCGGCGATTCGTTCGTTGAAGTCAGTCTGCGGGCCATCCGCCATTCTTTGTCATTGCTGATGCTTGCCACCTTGCCGCTCGTCGGAATCGTTGTCGTTCTCGCCGTGGTCTTCGGCATGCTGGGAACGTTCGGGCCGGTCTTCTCGTTTGAACCGCTCAAGCCGCAATTCGATCACATAAACCCGGCGAAGGGTCTTCAGAAGATCCTGTCGCTGCGCAACGTCGTCGAGTTCACCAAAGGCCTGGCCAAGGTGGTGTTGCTGGCCGGCCTGTTCGCATTCCTTTTGATCGCATGGCTGCAGCCGCTCTTCGATGCTCCGGGGTGCGCTCCGTCATGCCTGGAGCCAATTATCAAAGCGGTGCTGACACCGCTTGGAATTGCCGCCGCCCTGGCCTTTGTCGTCATCGGCGTGATCGATGTTCCTATTCAGCGCTGGCTGTTCCTGCGCGACATGCGCATGACGACAACCGAATACAAGCGCGAAAACAAGGACCTCGAAGGCGATCCGTTGATTCGACATGAACAGCAGCGACAGCGGCGTGAGGCCGTGATGCAACCGGCGAAGCTGGGCGTGAAAAACGCGGTCATCGTTTTCGTGTCCGGTGACCGCTCAGTGGCATTGCGTTACGTCAGGGGTGAAACGCCGGTGCCGACGGTCGTCGGCAAGGGCCAGGGCCGAGCGGCTGACGAGATGACGGCTCAAGCACGCCAGGCAGGTATTCCGGTGATCGAGGATGCGGCCGTCGCCGGCCCACTCTTCGAAAATACGAACACCGGAGCTTACATCGGCCAGGAGATGTTCCCACCGGTCGTACGCCATCTTGTCCGGCTCGGGCTCACTTGAGCCATGCGCGAACCGACCTTGCCGCAATGCCTGAGCAGCGCGGCAAGGTCAGCAGCGACAGCCGACTACTTGGCTGAACCCAACAGGACGTCGAGATCGACCGCGTCTGCCATTGCCTTGTATCCCGCGTCGTTGGGATGGAGGTTATCGCCGCAGTCGTAGTCGTCGCGCAGATACCCCGGCTTGGCCGGATCTTCCATCACCTTGTCGAAGTCGACCACGCCATCGAAGCCGCCGCCGGTGCGGATCCATTCGTTCACCGCGACGCGAATCTTTTCTTTCTCGGGCGTGTAGTAACCCTCGGTGGGAAGTCCTTTGAAGGTTTCGGCGAAGGGGGTCAACGTCGCGCCGACAATGCGTATGCCATGGGCGTGCGCGCGATCGATGAGTTGTTTGTATCCGGTGATGATGTCTTGCGCCGTCGGTTCCTTGTCGTCCGGCGTGATTGCATTTTCGCCGGGCCAGCCGATATCGTTGATGCCCATCATAAGGACGACAGTCGAGACTTTGGGATGGCTCAGTATATCAGAATCGAAACGTCCCAAGGCATTGACACCCATACCGTCGGTCAACATGCGATTGCCCGAAAAGGCTTCGTTGACCACCGCGACCTTGCGGTTGGCCTCCTGCAATCGCTTGGCGATATGGTCCGGCCAGCGATTATTGGCGTCAGGGGTCGAGCAATTCCCATCCGTGATGGAATCCCCGAAAAACACGATCGCCTCGGATTCCGGCACGGCGTCAACCCATATGTCGCTCAGAAACAGGCGCGATTTGAGTGTGCTGTCAGCCTTGAACGCAGCCTCGTTTGTGAAATTGCCCGGGCCGGAGATGTAGGCGGTTTGCACGCCATCCCAATGCACCGACGACAACGCCGTCTTCTTCGGCAGGAAAATGCTGACCGAGATTTCGGAAAGCGCTTCTGCCGAGAGAGCGATGGGGTCGCTGAGGATCGGAGCTCCCGGCGGAACGACCACAGAACTATTGCCGCCCCAGGTCAGAGGCTTCAAGGTCGCCTGATCGACGTTGCCGCCCTTGCCTGCTATTGCGACGCTGCCGGCACCGATGGTCAGCGACTTTTCGCCGAAAGCATTCGACAGCACGACCCGCACGCTATTGCCGCCAACGCTGATGCGGGCGACCTGGCGGACGGTCTGGTTCTCCAATACCTCCGGCACTCCGAAAGGCGCAGGAAGATCATCCGACCAGCGCGGAGCAGGTGTGGCAGCCCAAGTGGTGATCCAGGCTGCCTTTTCGGCGCCTTGTGCCGAAAAACCTGCAATCGCGGAACCGGCCGCCGCAGCTGCACATATCAGGATGATCTGACGTCGACGCCGATTCCTCCCTGCGGCGGTAGAAAGCTCCGATGAAACCTTATCCGTGAAAACCAAAGGCCTGTTGAGCCGCATTTTTATCTCCTCCTCGAGACATGCTGGTAATGCCGCCGCCGGGCTCATTATGACGGGCTGCCTAGGGAATGAAATTCGACTTCCGTGGCAATTTTGGACCAGCGTCAGGGGCAAGGATTGCCAGCGTGGAAACTGGAGCCGCCCTATAGTCAAAACTCACGTGCTGAAACGTCCGCTGCGCCCTCGCCGGATTCACTGGCGGACATCGATCCTCGGCCCCAATGTCTGGGTCATGACCCGCCGCACGACCTTGGCATCCGCGACATCGAGGCAGACGGTATCGACCAGGTATCGATACGCGACGATGTCGCGAGGCTCCAGCGCCTCAAAAGCGCGGTGCAGGAACGGCATGGAATAATGATGGTGTGGATAGAAGTTGTAACCGACCGCAACAGCCGAGTTCGCCAGGTTCGCGGCGCGATTGTGCTGTCCAAGAATAAACGGCGCCGGGCGGGCCGCATCGTAGTCAGGCGGCGTGATTGGCAGTTCGACTGGATAGGCGCACTCGTTCGTAAGCTTCATGATCTCGTAGTTGGACGAGGCAATTTCCGACGACTTTGGCTGCACCTTCCTGATCCCGATCTGGCCCCAGGCTGAGGTCGGAACGTGGCCGGATTCACGACGATATTCCTGATAGCCGAAGTGACGGGCATAGAGCAGATAGGAGGCGTCGCGGAAAAAGCTCGGTGCGACCCGCACCCAGTCACCTTCTTTCGTCAACGCCTCGAAATGTGCTTGCCGGATTTGCCTTGAATCGTACCAGCCGAGCCGCGCGTTATAAAAGACCGCGTCGCCGAATATGGTGACAACAATCCCGGTTACGATGGCAGTCGTGGAAAACGAACTTTCCTTCATTCTCGTCAGAGCCGCGACGATCAGACTGTTCAGGATGATCCAGTGCAGAAAAAGGGCGCCGCTCAGAAGGAATATCCCGATATGCATGATATCGAAGAACGCGGTCAGCCCGATGAGCCACCGCCTGCGCAAAAAAGCGAGAAAGCATAGAAGCTGCGCAGCAAGGATAACGACATTCATCGGAATCTGGACCGCCCTGACCGCTTCATAAGCATGAGCGAGCAGCGATTCGGAAATGCCCAGCGGGGCCGCGCCCAACCCGTACCCGGCCAGCATGATGGAACTGGTCGGGTTCTCCAGGATCCAGCTCAACGGCCCTCCGTCAAGCGTGACCTTGGCCATCCCGGACATGAAGTAGTTGCCAAAATGGGCGCCGATTCCGGCAAGCAGCAATATGCCGGCAGCCTGGGCCGCGAACTCCCTGGTTCCGAGTTCGTCAGGGTTGGGCAGGTACCTGGTGAAGGGCTTCAGCCGGCTCAAGCTCTGCAGCAGGCCAAGGCCCAACAGGCCACAGGCCAGGAAGAGACCGACCTCAATCAACGGCGCATAGTCGTTGCGGCCCAGTTCCACAGCATCGGAAACTGCCCGCGTGACGTTCTTGTGGAAGGCGAAATAGACCATCGGAAAAATGGCGAAGGATGGCCGCAGGATCGAAAAAATCGCCGCCACAAGTGCGATCAGGCGAGAATAGACGAGTACATTGCCCAACGCGTCGGCGCGAGCTGCGTCGGCAATGCCGAGTTCGTCTCCAAGCCCGAAGCTGAAGAGGCCCAGCGTTATCGACAGTCCGACGACGATGATGCGCGCAGCCCGCGCCTCGGCGGGATAGCGCACGAATGCAAAAAGGCAGCAAAGCAGAGCCAACCCGATGGCGCTGACCGTGGCGAGGGCAGGATCGTGCCACGCCACGCGGGATGCCGCCTTCTCGTACAACAGGATCGGAACGACCCCGCACAGGACCGGGAAAAAAAGAAGGGCTGCAAGGACATAACGCTCAACGGGTGAACGGTCGATGCCGACTGACGGCCAACGCCGGGCGCTGCCCGCTCCGATGCTCATCCCATGCTTCTCCCGTCTTCCGGAATTTTCGCCTCACCTGTTCGGTTTTCGGTGCTCACCTTCCGGGGGACGGGATGAGCCCTCACGCAGCCGCACGTTGCCGCCGGATATTGCTGCACTGCAACAGGATGCGTACTACAACCTAAACGCACAGGCAACGACGAAAGTTCAAGATGCCTCTGGCTCAATGCGCGCGCACAATTTGTGCCAATTACCGACTAAATGCCCGCGTTAAATTGCCGACCTGTCGCAATTTGGTACAACAACAGCAACAGCGATCGCCGCCCGCGTCACCGTGCCCGGTGTCGAGCCAGGGTATTGCAGGCTCAAAAAAATGTTGCCAATCTACCCAGAGTAGTGGCAAATATTATGTTGCAGTGCCTAAGAGTGCGATGCAACATTGAATTTGTCTCGCTGACCTGCAGAAAACCGATCGCATCGGCGTCAGGTGCAGGGTCAGTGGCTTAAGAGGCCATGGACAATGGTACTCGACACCCGGGCCAAACAGGTCGCCGACGAGCACCATGGTGTCGTCGCGATCGGCGTTGGTTTCGATTCAGCCTTTTTCCTGCACCAGTTCGTCGGACGGAGGAAAGGTCGTGTTCTCGCCCTCGAATGGGGACGCCACAACACGGATGATCGGCAGCTCGAAAGCCGCGCAAACAGCAATATCCGGGAAAAGGACGCCGGCAGATCGTGGAATTACACGATCGGCCTGGTCGGCGGCACCAACAGCTGGTTCGGGCAGACACCGCGGTTCCTTGCTTACGACTTCGACCGGCCGACCAGCTATGACGATCTCGAGCCTTTCTGCTGCGGCCCAGGCGGTCATGCCCGTGAGCAGCTTTGCCAGTGGGAGAAAATACTATGACGGTGTTCTATGACAGCAGCCGTCCGGACGCTTTCATCGGCGGTGCCGGTTCGGACGCAGTCAATTACGGCGCTTCGCCCCGTGGAGTCATCGCCGATTTGGCTTCAGGCCATGCTTACAAGTTGCTGTCGATACTGCCGCTGGGCGATTCCATTACCTATGGAGTGATCGCGAGCTCTTCCGACACCGAAAGCGGCGGCTATCGGAAGTTCATGCTGGAACAGTTGGCGGCACTCAATGTGAAGATCGACTTCGTCGGTTCCTCGTCCAACGGACCCGCCAGCATGGGCGATCGGGATCACGAGGGTCACCGCAACTGGACGCTCAATCAACTGAACGGCATCGACAACGATGTTGTGGCCGCTACGAAACCGGATGCCGTGCTGCTGATTGCCGGAACAAATGACAGCTCGACCGATAGCGTGCCAACGATGTTGCAGGATCTGCGCAGTCTTTTGCTCAGCCTGACCTCCAGCGATCCCGCCTTGACCGTCTTCGTCGGTTCCTTGCCTCCCGTTCGCGTCGGCCGACAGTCGCAAGCGCGTGCAGACCGTGTCGATGCGTATAATGATGCAATGCCCGGTCTGATCTCTGAACTGGCCGCCCAGGGGCACAAGATCGCCTTTGTCGACATGCGTGATCTGACACCAGATGACATCACCGCGCCGCCGCTTGACAGCGGGCTGCATCCGACTGCCGGGGGCTATGCAAAAATCTCCTCACATTGGATGGCCGCACTGGAACAACATCTCGGCCTGGACGGGACCGGTATCGGAAGCGACCGCGATACCTTCACCAGCATCGAAAATCTTACAGGCTCTTCCTTTGCCGACCAACTCGGCGGAAACGAGGGAGCCAATGTGCTGGATGGGCTGGCTGGCGATGATTTGCTGGAGGGCCGCGGCGGCTCCGACCAACTCATCGGCGGGGTCGGCGCCGACACGCTTGTCGGCGGCACGGGTAACGACGTCTACTATGTCGATAATGCCGGAGACAAAACCATCGAGGCGACCAATGGCGGCGTCGACGAAACGCATGCTTATACAAACTGGACCCTGGCCGACAACGTCGAAAACCTCTTCCTGAGGTCGGCTGCCAATCTGGCGGCAAAAGGCAACGGGCTCGCCAACACCATGGTCGGCAACGGCGCAGCGAACACGCTCGAAGGCCTCGGCGGCGACGATCGGCTGGAGGGCCGCGGCGGGTCGGACCGGCTCGTCGGTGGTCTTGGCGCCGATATCCTCATCGGTGGAACGGGAAACGACAGCTTCGTCTTCGCCGCCGGCCATGGCCACGACACCGTCACCGACTTCGACCTTTCCGGCGATGATCTCCTGGAGATTTCAGGCTACCAAAGATATAGCGAACTCCGGCAGGTCGGGAGCGACACGCTGGTCGTCTTCTCCGACAGCGACACTGTTCTCCTCAAAGGCGTGACCAGCGCCTCCTTGAGCAGTTCGGATTTCGTCTGGATCGATCCACTCGACGAGCCGCCGCCGGGGTCAATCGTAGGCAACGACGGCAACAATACGCTTACCGGCGGTCCCGGTGCGGACGTCATTTATGGAATGGGCGGCAGCGATATCTTGAACGGAAAAGCGGGCGCCGACACGCTTGTCGGCGGCGCGGGTGATGACGTCTTCCATGTCGACAATGCCGGTGACAAAACCATCGAAGAGAACAATGGCGGCTTCGACGAGACGCATGCTTATATAAACTGGACCCTGGCCGACAACGTCGAAAACCTCTTCCTGAGGTCGGCTGTCAATCTGGCGGGAAAAGGCAACGAACTCGCCAACACCATGGTGGGCAACGGCGCAGCGAACACGCTCGAAGGCCTTGGCGGCGCAGATCGGCTGGAGGGCCGAGGCGGGTCGGACCGGCTCGTCGGTGGTCTTGGCACCGATATCCTCACCGGCGGAACGGGAAACGACAGCTTCGTCTTCGCCGCCGGCCATGGCCACGACACCATCACCGACTTCGACCTTTCCGGCGATGATCTCCTGGAGATTTCAGGATACCAAAGATATAGCGAACTCCGGCAGGTCGGGAGCGACACGCTGGTCGTCTTCTCCGACAGTGACACGCTTTCACTAAACGGTGTCCTCGTCGCAAGCGTCTCGAACAGCGATTTTCTCTTCGTGTAGAGCGGCATCTCGCTGACATGCGGTCTCTTCGCGCAAATTGCCCTTCGTCCTTGCCTCGACCTCTTTTGCTTTATTCGCCCGTTTCGGTCTCGATCAAGACAAGGCGGTCGGTACCGGACTCCGCACCCCATACCTCGCCGGAGCGCCCGTTGAGCTGGCGCACGTTGGCGTTGTCGCGGTCGGACGGGAAGCTCGCGAAGGTCTGCGTTTCCGGGTCGAAGCGGACGATGGCGTTCGCGCTGAAATCGGTGAGCCAGACCTTGTCGCGTTCATCGACATAAACGGCATAGGCCTGGGGCTCGTCTCCGGGCAGCTTCCAGCTGCGCCAGTCATTTGCGGCCGGATCGAAGACGCTAACCTGGCCGGCGTTCCATTCGCTGACCCAGATGCGGCCTTTGGAATCCGACCAGACGCGGCGGGCGCCCTGATCCGCGGTCGGCGGGTCGATCGGGGAAGCCTCGCCGGTCGAAACATCGATCCTGGCGATATGGTTGCCGGCGAGCGAGGCGTAGTAGACCTCACCGGACGGCGTGGTCGTGATCCCGTAGGCGCCGCGACCGCGCGGGGCGTTCCACACGTCGACCTTGCCGCTCGCCGGGTCGAGCCTGCCGTATATGCCCTCCTGCCCAGTGAACCAGAGCCTCCCGTGTTTGTCGAAGGAACCGGTGTTGAGGTTCGCGTAGCCGTGCCCCTCGGGGAGCGGAAACGCCTTCACCGCTTCCGTTTCGGCTTCAACGCGCACGATGGCGTTGAGGCCGCCGTCGGTCACCCAGGCGGCGCCGTCGGGACCGACGATCACGCCGTGCGGCGCCGAGCCGTCGCCAAGGGTGATGTGCCTGACGGCGCCTGTATCAGGATCGAGCCGCCCAAGCGCGCCCTGTCCCTGGGCGGTGTACCATACGGAGCCATCCGGCGCCGGAGCGACATCGTGCGGGCCGGCGCCCTCTGGAACGGGATAGTAGCGGACCTCCTCCGAGGCGGCACGCGCGGCCACCGAGCAGAGCAGCGCGGCGAACAGCGCCGACGCAATCGTACGAAACATGGCGAACTCCTCACATCGCGCGTTTCAACTTGCACAGCGAGCGATCCACGTATCCTTTTCGCGCCACTGCGGCGGCCGAGCCGCAGATGGCGAGCTCGCCGTGTCGCTTGCCGATAAAGTCAGGAGCTAGTGCAGCCCCTGCCCTCGCCCAGGCCTGCAAGCCCAGAATCGTCGATAAGGCGGTAGCCTCGTGGGAAAAACCTGCATACGGCGACGGGATCGCGGCCAAAGCCAGACTTTTCGGCGGAAGCCGTCAGCTTTGCCCCAAAAACGCACGCGCCAACTCTTGCCATTCCTCTTCAAGCGTCAAGGTCGATGGCACGGCATCGCAGCGACGATACCAATATTCCGCATTGGATTGATCGCCTTCCTTGCGATGCAGGTAGGCATGCACGCGCATGCCCGCCGCGTCGTCGCGGAGCTGCGCGCGCTCGTGCGCCTTGTCCCAATCGCCCTTTGCATCCCACCACAGGGCCTGCAGGGCCGGGGTCAGGCCGGCGGGCGGCTGTGATTTCGCAATCGAATTTCTGAAGGCTTGCAGATCCATTCTTCCCCCGACGTGAGGTACATGGGCGGCCGATAATAGTTCCGGATTCCCCAACAGCAAAGTCGCATCGCACAGCAAAGAGGCGGTGCTCGTGTGCGTGCCATTGTCCAATCTCGGGCGCAGTCGACGCAGTCTGCACGGCAGTGAGCGGTGTCTCGTTGCCTGGGAAGGCGCACATGTCCGGTGCGGCGAGCTACGACGCCGACGTATAGGACTTTACCGAGCGATCCGAGCACGACCGCCACCACGTCCGGTTCACTATCTTCCCGGAGGATGGCCTGGAGATGCCCGAGCATATGGGAAAGGCATCATTGAACGATCAAACGCGAGTAGCCAAGTGCAACAGACTCTAATGCGGTGCGATTGAGAATTGTCAGCGAGCCGCGGTCGTATTGGGTCAGATACCGCCGTTCCCAGTCTCTCAAGCAACGATTCACTTTCGCTCGAGACGCCGGGATCATTGCCGCGAGGTCGGTCTGCGAAATGTGGATTCTCAGAGCTCCATTCACGGTAGCCGTGCTGTGCGGGGTTTCAGTCAATCGCAAGAGCGTGCTCGCCAATCGAATGGACAGGGCATTCGACGCACTGTGGATCACCCGCTCTTGCGCGTCGTGCGTTGCTTGGCATAAGTACGGGATCACCTTCAGTGCGAGATCTGGGTGCTTGTCGAAGACACTAGCCATGAAAGCTGCTTCGATTTGGAGCAAGTCGCTGTCCACAACTGATGCAGCGTTCATGTTACTGTGTCGCGCGATGAACAATCTAGTCAAGTCGAAAGTGTCACCGGGACCGAGATCGGAATAGATGAATTCTCGGCCATCTGAGAGGGGAACACTAAGACGAACTTTCCCATGGATTATGTAGTAAATATAACGCGGTATGTCCCCAAGGCGAGTTAAGACTTTATTCTTTGGAACACTTCGTAAGATGGCTGCTTTCGCCATTTCACTAAGAGTATCTTGCCCAAATTGCCGGAATAAGCGTATGTTGTTCAGTTGTTTGACCCGAACCTCAGCGCCATTCTCTGTCATGGCTCCCTCTCCCTGATAGGGTAAGCGCCCCCGGTCCCCTAACGCATTGCCTTGACCACCTGTTTGAACGAGTCCGACCTCCAGTCCGTTCTCGCGCAAACGCGTCAAGGCAGAAAATATTAACACATTAGGATACGATAAAATAGCGACTCGTCTGTGCCCGAGGTAACAGCGACATGTCTCTGAGACATTTAAATCAAATCTAACCGACTGGAAGCCGTTGGGATGACCCCCTCCTTATGGGATGGCGTGTGCCATGACCCAAAGAGGAGAAGGGATGCAACAGGATTCGGGGGGTCGTCTTATGCGGCATGCACCAACCGAGGCGTCGCGTGCGCTCTGGAAGCGGAGCGTAGAGCCGCTACGGCTCCCTGTGGGAGCAGTTTGCGTGTTTCTCGCAACTGCTGATTTCCTCCTTGGACAGACCGTATTTCTTGCGTCAATTGAGCTCTACCATCGGGCCTTCGGCGTGAGGCCGCCAGATATCTGGGATTCGATCTGCCTAAGTGTTACCGCCGGCCTATTGCTGGTCGCATTCATGACCGCCAGGGGCGCCTACACGGTTAGTGGCATCCTGGACGATCACTGCAGGATCAAAACACTCTTCAGCGGCTGGCTGTTTGTTTTCTTTTCAATTCTCTGGCTCGCCTTTCTCACGAAGACGACGTCGACGTTCTCGCGCGGCTCCTTGACGCTGGCGTTTGCGGTCGGATTCCCAATCCTGCTGCCTGGCCACGCGGTTCTAGCGCGCGGGCTGACACGGCTTCTGGCGGCTGAGAAACTCGTGTTGCGCACAGTTTATCTGTTTTACTCTGGCGTTCCTGGGAAGGAACAGGGGATAATTGCCAAGCTTGGGCAACAGGGCATCGCGGTTTGTGGTGTTTCGAACATCGAGAACGATGATGGCACGATCGCAGCACGATCGGTGCATGCCGCCGTCGCAGCTGCACAGGCTGCGTTCCGTAGTGGCTCGTATGGGGCAGTTTATCTCTTTTGCTCTTGGGACCAGCGGAAGTTGATCGAACGCATCCTGGAGGAAATGTCCCGCCTCCCGCTGCCGGTCTATCTTTTCGCCGACGCCTACATAGATAGAATTCTGGCTGGATGCCCGCTGCACACCGGCTGGCAGCGAGCCTTCGAAGTCCAGCGTGTGCCGTTGAGGCCTACCGAACGCCTGCTCAAGCGGCTGTTCGATATTGCTGTTGCATCCCTGCTACTGCTGTTCCTGTGTCCGTTGATGGCCCTGGTCGGATGTGCCATAGCGCTCGAGAACGGTCGCCCTGTGCTGTTCCGGCAGATGCGACGAGGTTTTGGTGGTAAGCCGTTCAATATTTACAAATTCCGATCGATGACGGTGCAAGAGAACGGCACACAAATTCGCCAGGCTCAGCGCAATGATGCGCGGGTTACCCGACTTGGCCGAATATTGCGCCGGTCAAACATCGACGAGCTGCCGCAATTGTTCAACGTGCTTCGGGGGGAGATGTCCCTGGTTGGGCCCCGACCTCACGCCGTCGCTCATGACGACACCTATACTTTGACCATTGCGAGCTATGCTTATCGCCATCATGTTAAACCCGGTTTGACAGGGTGGGCTCAGATCAATGGCTTTCGAGGGGAAACGAAGGAACTCTGGAGGATGGAAAAACGCATTGAGCATGACCTCTGGTATATAAAATCCTGGAGCATGCTTCTCGACACTAAGATAATTTGGAAAACTGCTCTACTGATCTTTTCGGATCGTGATGTCTATTGATGTATATAGCAGCTTCTCAGGAAGCTAATGGATATATGTATTCCATCTTCCGACCGATTGACCGGATAATTTTGATTCTGATGCTTCGGGCGATCCCGCCGCCAGCGAGTACATCGAGCCTCACAATCGGGTTCGCGCCCGTTCAGTCGCCGGACAGTGGCGCATCTCGCAGGCTAAATTTAGCTCAATGCGAAAATCAACGCGACGCAGGGAGATGGTCGGAGCAACACATGACGGAACCTCAGCAAAAAGCCTGGGGCAGTCGGATCTTGCCATTCAACGGTTCAAGGACGGACCACGGGCTCATTGCGGCGGACGGAAAGCAGGCTTGCTTGGGGGCGCAGCCGCCTTCAACACGAGAAATTGTGCAGTCCTATGAGCTTCCGCTCGACGGCATCCGGCTCTTGATTTCCTCTAGAATGTTGGTTGCGCGTGCGATGCGGCTGTACCTGGCCAGAAAGTCTGCCTTCGCCTGCTGACCAATCTGGTCCCGAAGTGCCTTGTTTTCGCGCAGGCGCTGAAGGGCTTTGACCCAGTCGGACGGGTTGTCTGGCGACACCAGAACGCTGTTGACGCTATCCCTCAAAACTTCTCGTATAACTGACAGGTCGGAGGACACTATGGGTTTGCCATGCGCCATATATTCGAAGAGCTTGAGCGGCGACATTCCCTCAGCGATATTTCGACCGCCGCCCTGGCCCTCTACATCTCTAAGATAGGGCGCGAGGACAACGTCCATTTCGGCCAAGTAGGCATATGTCGCGGCGTGAGGAACGTAGCCGTGAAACACGGTGTTCGGGCATTTGGCCAGCTTCGCTGTCCAATACTCTATATCGCCTGGAGTTCCCCCGACGATGTGAAATGTCGCCCAGCCGCATCGAGGCGCAATAGCGCTTATGATCTCCATGCCTTTTCCCTTATACAGGTGTCCGACATTACCAACCTTGAACGTGCCGCTGAGGCTGCATGGCTCGCCATTCGGCGGAACAGGATCCGCGCCATTGGGCGCGATGAGAAATTTTCCCGCATGTAAGAGGCGGATGCTGTCGTCTCGCAGACGTTGCGACGTGACGACCAGCATACGGAATGCCTCTAGGCCTATCAGTTTGGCAAGGCGCTGACGCTGACGTCTGCTCAAACTGCCAATCGGGTCGTGAAGCTCAAAAACGGTCGTGAACCCGAAAAGTCCGGCAGAAACAAGCGCTACAGTAGCCGAGCGTGTACCGACGACATGCGGCCGCAGCCAGACCGCAGCAAGAAGCGCCAACACAGCAAAAAAGCTCCCGGCCGGGCACAGGCCAAAAGGGTACAGGGAGAACGCGGAATGGGAACTCGGTACCGAATCCGTATGGCGCACGATCTTTTCATAATGATCCCGTGGATTCATGGAGGCGCGTGGCAGCGCTAGTAGGACCTCCGCTCCGGCACACACCGCCCTTCACCGGACAGGTTCTTACCACAGCCGTCATCAAAGCCCCAGCCAGCCAGCAATAATGTTGCGCTGTATCTCCGAAGTTCCGGAATAGAGTTTGCTGCCGATGGCATCACGCACGGCACGTTCGACGTCGAATTCGCTCAAGAAACCATAGCCGCCGAAGACCTGGACGACATCGAGCGTAGTGCGGACTAGCGATTCGCTCACAAAGAGCTTCGAAACGGCGGCGTCGAGGGATACGGACTCGGAGCGCTCAAGGCCCCACGCCGCCTTGTAGACGAGCAGTCGGGCCGCCTCCAGTTGCATCTTCATGTCGGCAATCTTATGGGCGACCGCCTGGTGCTTGGAGATGGCCTGGCCGGACTGACGTCTGGTGCGCGTATAGGCCACTGCCTTTTCCAGAAGCCGCTCCATGGTGCCTACATGACTGGCGAATAGGCACGCCCGCTCCCAGTCCATGCTATGAGCGAACAGCCTGGAGCCGCCGCCCACTCCACCGAGAACAGCGTCCTTCGAAACAAATACGTTCTCGAAGACAAGCTCCCCGATCGGAGACGTCCGCAGTCCCATTTTTTCGAACTTTTGCGCGACCCGATAGCCGGGCAGCGCGCGGTCCACGAGGAAGCTCGTGATGCCGCCGAAATACCCCTTGGCGCGGTCAGTGACAGCAAAGACGACAGCAACATCTGCCACCGGCCCGTTGCTCACGAAGGTCTTTGTGCCGTTGATTAGAAAGCCGTCGCCATGAGGCTCCGCCCTGGTTTGCATCGCAAATGCATCGGAGCCCGCCGCCGGTTCGCTCATCGCATTGGCTGCGATCAAAGTGCCATCACAGAGCCCCGGAAGATATCGATTCTTCTGCTCTTCAGTGCCGAACTTCCAAATCGGCACCACGCAGGCCAGAAGGTGGGCGCAGATCGAGAAGACCAAGCCGGAATCCTCGCAGCCGTAGCCAAGCGCATCGATTGCCATGGCCGTGGACAGGGAATCGAGACCGGGTCCCCCATAGGCCTGCGGGACTGGCAGGCCGGTCAGGCCCATCTGCGCGCAAGCCCCCCACAACTCGCGCTGGAATACTTGGTCTCGGTCGCGCTGCCTGACATCTTTATTGAGCTTATCTTGCGCGAAGCGAAGGATCTGGCCACGCAGGATACGCTGCTCCTCGTTCAGCGCGAAATCCACTACTCCATCCTCATCAGATGCTGGTAGTCGATTTTATCTGTCGATGTCTTCGGAAGTAACTTCTGATGCGAGAACCAGTCCGGGGCCATGTAGGCCGGCAAGTTGTGGGCGCAGAACCGCTTCAGCTCGATGAGCGACAGCGCATGGCTGTCGCGCGAGGCATAGAACACCTTTATGGAGACGCCCGACTCCTCCGAGCGAGCGATCGCCGCCACCTCGGAGATCGCTGGATGGCGATAGAGCGCCGTCTCGATCTCGCCGAGTTCGATCCGATATCCCCGTCTCTTCACCATCCGGTCGCGTCGACCGCGGAAGGTGTAGACTCCGCCATCGCCTTCGATCACTACATCGCCGGTACGGTACCAGCGACCGCTTGAATCGACATGAAAAGCGGCGCTTGTTCGCTCAGGCATGTTCCAATAGCCCAGCATCACGGGAGCACCGCTGATTGCGAGCTCGCCTTCCTGGCCTCGCGGCACGTTGCGACCATTCGCATCGATCACGCGTGCCTTAACATGCGAGCAGGCGCGCCCGATCGGAAACGGCGCCGAGCGGTCTTCGGCGATCGTCTGCGGGATTTCGTAGTAGGTACAGACGTTGGTTTCGGTTGGGCCATAAAGATTCAGGTAGCGTGCGCGTGGGACCACAGCCTTCAGCCTGCGCAGATGCTTGACCGGAAAAACTTCGCCGGCAAATAGAATGAACCGAAGAGCGTGGTCGTCGCGAGCATCAAGGCCGCCGTGCTCGACCAGAAGCGTGAGTACGGAGGGCGTGGAATACCAGACGGTCAACCGCCGCTCGGCGATAACCGACGCCATCCGGGCCGGATTCTTGCCGAGCTCCTCACCGATGAGGAATACGGTCGCGCCGTGCTTTAGCGGTACGAAGATGTCGAGGATAGACAGGTCGAAGTGGAAAGGCGCATGGGAGGAGAAGCGGTCATTCTCGTCAGGGGCGAGGATCTCGGAGCACCAATCCACGTAGCTCGAGCCATTACGATGCGTCAGCATCACGCCCTTCGGCTGGCCGGTCGAGCCCGAAGTGTAAAGCACGTAAGCGAGGTTGTCCGGCCCCGGCCGCGCCGATTCGTCCTCCACCGCCAGGCCGCCGGCCTCTACGCGAGCCAGGTACGTCGCGAGCGGCGAGGGACCGTCGGACCAGTCGAGCGATAAGAGACAAGGTTCCGCAGCCAAGCGCGCCAACTCACAGTGCAAAGTTTCGGCTCGGGAAGCCTCCACGAAAATCGCGCGCACGCCGCAGTCGGTAAATATGAACGCGTTACGCGCAGGCGGTGCCAGAGAGTCGACGGGCACATAGGCCGCGCCCACCTTTAAGATGCCGAACAGAACAGCGAGCGAGGCGATCGATTTTGGAAGGCAAATGCCGACGCGGTCCCCCGGCCGGACGCCGATCCGACGCAGATGGTCGCGGACTTGGTCCGACAGCGCGTCGAGCTCGCCGTAGGTGATCTGCCGCCCAGAGCTCGCCTCGACAGCGGCGCACGTCTGGGGATACCGCCTCGCGCTCTGTTCCAGATACTCGTGCAAGATAGCGACCGGCATGACGGGCTCTACGTGCACGCCTGCTTCGATTGCACGAAATTGGCAATATGGGCGATGGAGTTCAGGTTCTCCGGCACGAGTTCGTAGGGGGCGATTTCGATGCCGCAGGACTTTTCCAGGTAGGCAACGAGCTTGAGCGTCGCCAGCGAGTCGAGAATGCCGCCAGTTATCAGCTCCGTTGAATCCGTCAGATTCTCCGGCATTTCACCAGGCAGGAATTCCTTCAATATGAAATCCCTGGCCATCGTCCTGATCTGGATCGCGTTCATTGTTCCTCCTTGTGCGGAGCAACCGCAAGGTTCAGGGGAATTAGATCCCGGTGTTGCTGCAGCACCTCGTAAAGCTTGTCGGCGATGAGCCGATGGCCGGCGGCGTTTGGGTGATCGTCCCAAGGTGCTACAAGAAGGGTCCGCCAGTCGTGCCCGTCATACACGTTGGAAAGATCGAGAACGTTGAATCCAGCCTCGGCAGCGAGGCGCCTCTCCAGCTCGGGACTGGTCCTCTCGTCTGGTCTGGGTAGATAGATCCAAAAGACCCCGACACCTTCTCGCTTCGCAGCTTCCACGATTCGAGAATAGATTGCACGCAGAAGTCTCTCTCCGTAGGGGGTGAGCTTTCTTTGAAGCACCTCGCGGTCGGCGCTGGGATCGATCCCGCTCTCGCGTACAATGTCGCTCACGAAGTCGTAGCGATATGCGGAGCCATTCTGGATTGCTGTCGCGAGACGCTTTAGCATTCGTGGAATAAGCGCGGTGTGCTCGAAGTAAAAAATGTACTTTGGTTTGAATGCGAGCACCCGATCCTCGGTGATGGCCAGAACGTCCAGGGGAACATAGCCCCCGACGGCGAAGTTCAGCACCTCGTAATCTCGATACCCGCTGTCGGCCGCCTGCTCATTCAGCCGCCGCTCCAACAGGCCCTCGAAAATCTCTTCATCCGCGACGCCCTCGCCGAAGACGTGCGAAGAGCCGACGGTTGCAATTCGTAGGGTGCCGGGAGCAGGAATCTTTTCGTAGTCCTGATCTCGCATGCCCCAGCGGTTGATATGGACCCGCTTTCCCTTATAGTCTGCTTGGGAGAGTGGGCGCAGATAGATCGTGGGAAGCGCACCCGTAAACTCACTCAGCGGCGTCTTGTGTAAATTGCCCCATCCCTCGTCTCGTCGTTGGCCGTAGACAATCCACAGTTCTGGGTTAAAAGCGCTGACATTGACGAGGTTCTCGTAGTAGCCGCGCTCCAGGTTCTCGTTGTCGCGGCTATTGAGGTTCGGCGCTCTAATGTCGGCCATTGCGGTATTCACAGTCTCGCCGAGGCGATCGCGAAACCCGGGGAGCGAGATGCAAACCGCGATCAACCCGCAGACACCGACCGACGCAACCGACCGCCGAAAACTGTATTGGCGGTCGGCGGCGCCGCGCGCGAGCGCAAGGGCAGGAATGCCAATGATAGCTGCTACCGTGAGCAGCACGAGGGCGGGCGTTGTTTTGCCAGGGCCTTCCACACCCACGGTTTCGAAGACCGAGAACCATTGCGGGACCGAGCTCGCGCTCCAAAACGACCAAAGGAGCGAGATGACGACGAACACGCCGATGGTCCGGCCAGCAGTTTGCAGCGCACCGTTCCAGCTTAGTGCCCCGCCACGCAGGCGCCGCGTGCGACCGTGCCGCATTTCATAGTGGGCGTTGATCGTCACAAGCACGGCCAGGATCATCCAGAAGAGGAAGTCGTTCCAGGTGAATACCCAGGTGCCACGTAACCAGAACCACTGATAGTTGTGCAGCAGCCAAGTCGCGAGGAACGCCAGGAGGGTCGCGCTGACCAGCGCTACGCCCTCTCCCCAGCGTCGAAAACGAAAATACAATGGATAGTATACAATTTTCATTATGAAGTCCTTCCAGTATATATTTATTCGACGCCAGAAATCTGTGAAACTTGAGGAAAGAAAGTACAGATTGTGGGTTTCTGGAAGGTTGAAACCAAATAAATGCAAAATCCCGGTGATTATGTGAAAAGTTCCTGAAACCTTCAGATAAAGTAAAAATGGCCATATGATAAATTGCAGGAGCTCAATCTGATCGTGTACGTCCGCAGCATCGATCACAAACCGCTGGTACACGATACGGTAGCATATTAAGTGGATAGCGCCGCGAAACATCCACTGAACACCTGTTTGATAGATATAATGCCGGTCAGCATTGTAGTAGCTGCTACGGAAAGTTCTAAAATCTACGACCGGAAAGAGCGGGAAGCACACGTTCGGCAACATGAAAAAATACGCGAGACGTTCCGAAACCGTCGCCATCCTCTGGTCACGCCGCATTTCGTACGCATAGACAATGAGACGGAACATGAACATGGAAGCGAGCACGGGCCAGACGGCGCGCGTCCACGGGGTCGCAATCCAGTCCATTCGTGCGGCGGCGAGCCCGCAGCCGGCGCCAACCAGCGCCAGCACTCTCCATCCAAAAGCGATCGGTAGGTGGACGATTCCGATCAGTACGAGCCCAATGGCGACGATCCAGGCGGCATCGATGAGGCCCTCAAATCTCCAGTGGTGCCAGTTAGGCCCAAGGTTCGCGAAAACTGCGGCGATAGCCGCGAACGAGAGCAGCACGAAAAACGGCAGCCGGTAACGCTGTGGCAGGAAGTAGTGCACGCACCAGCCGGCGAGGGCAACGAGAAGGACGCGGACAAGCGCAGTAGTCTCGAGCCTGAGGAGATAGACCAGCGCTATGAAGAGGGCCAACTCGCCGGCTATGGCGAACCAAGCCAGGATGCTTCTCGACTCAGTCCCCGTAGGATCCGCCGACCAGGGAAGAGACAATGTCTTGATCGAATGCACGCTCGCGCGCCTCAACCAGCTGCCGGCAGACATTGACGAGAAGTAGCTTTGGGGCACGCGAAAGATCCGCAAGCTGCTGGTCCCCCTCCCCTGGCTCCCATCCCTGACGGGTAAAGCGCCCGGTCCTTGGAGCGTTGCCTTGACTTCTTTGAACGAGTCCGGTTCCGCGCAAACGCAGAAGTACATAAGTGTATCAGAGAAAAATCGCTGCGCTGTGCCCGGGGTAACAGCGACCCGTCTCTAAGACGCTTAAATCCAACAAGCTAAATCTGACCGATTGGAAGCCGATTCCGAATGGGATCGATCTGCCCCGCAATCCGCGCCGCGAGCCGAACGCCGATGGCAGCCGACGCTCTATCTGCGTTGTCCCTTAAAGCGTTGCCTCCACTACTTTTTGAACGAGTCCGGTTCCGATCCGATTTCGTTAAAACGCGATAAGGCAGAAGTATTGGTACAAGGTATACCACAAAATAATCACTCCGCTGTGCCCGGGGTAACAGCGGCAGTTCTCTGGGACGTTTAAATCCAACAAGTTAGATCTGATCGACTGGAAGCCGTTGGAATGACCCTCCTTACGGACTGCAAGTGCCATGGCCCAAGAAGGACACTTAGGATTCGGGGTTCATCTCCATACGGCATGCACCCACCGGGGGCGTGGCATGTCACTCCAATGCAGTAGCACCGATATCGGGACACATGGACCAAAAGCGCGGCTGGGCGTGGGAACGCACCCAACGGATAAATTCAGCGCGATCGGTGCGGCGATATGAAAGTACAGGATGCGGAAGGCAAGATTGACGTGGGGCGTCGACTGCGTATCGCTCATGTCATCACCCGTCTCATCAATGGCGGTGCTGATGAGAATACTGTCCATTCCTGCAATTGGGCCGCGCAAGGGGGGCATGATGTTGCCCTGCTACATGGCGAGACGGTCCTGCCGGAAATCATAGCTAAATTGGACCCGCGGGTGGAACTCATTGGCGTCCCGGGCCTGACTCGCTCCATTTCGCCTGTCTCCGACATGCGGGCATTGTTGGCGCTCACCCGGAGATTCCGCGCCTTGAATGCCGACATCGTGCATACGCACACCAGCAAGGCAGGCATTCTCGGGCGGCTCGCCGCATGGGCGGCGGGAGTGCCAGCGATCGTTCATGGCGTGCATATCGTGCCTTTTGTCAATGTCGGCGTCGCCGAGCGGTTTACTTATCTCGCCTTGGAAAAGCTGGCAGCGCCAGTCACCAGTGCGTTCATCAGTGTGAGCGAGGGCATCCGCGACTTATGCTTGAGCGCGGGAGTGGGACATCCAGACAAACATTATGTCGTCCATTCCGGATTCGATCTCGATCGTTTTCGCAACGCCGGTCCGCCCGACGGTTGGCGCGATTTGTTGCGCTTGACCCCGGACGCGCCGCGCCCGTCCGTGCTCTTGATGATCGCGGCTTTCGAACCACGCAAGCGACACACGGAATTTCTGGACGCTTTCAACAAAGTCGCCGTCCGGTTACCCGACGCGGTGCTTGTGCTCGCGGGCGACGGGCCGCTTCGCTCGACCGTGGAATCGCGGGCCAAGCAGCTTGGGCTCGAGCGACAAGTGGTCTTTACCGGTTATCGGGACGACCCCGAGCGGCTGATCGCGCTTGCGGACCTCTGCCTGCTCTGTTCCATGCGAGAGGGATTGCCCCGCGTGGTCATGCAATATCTCGCCGGTGGCAAGCCTTGCGTCGCTTGCGATCTGCCAGGTCTTCGCGAAGTGCTCCGCCCTGGTATCAACGGTGTGATTACACCCGCGGATGATTTGGCAGCGATGGCCGACGCCATTGCCGCCCTCCTGGAGGATCGTGCAAGACTGGCCTGCCTCGCCCAAGGTGCCGCCGCGGCGACGGATCTTTCGAACTGGGACGTCAAGCTGATGGGCAAGCGGACCGATGCCATTTACCGCGAGGCTCTTGACCAGCATCGGGCAAGCACGGGAGTATCAACAACACGTCCTATCCGAAATGTGGCGCTTCCGCGATGAACGGGTGCTGCCTATGCGTTTGACGGTGATCGGGCAGCTTGCCGGATTGGTTAGCGGTGCAAACTTTGCCGATTTCGGGGATGAGGTGGAGTGCGTCGATCTGGACGACAAGGGGATCGATGCGCTGAAAGGCAGTGAGATGCCAAAGAGGCATCTTCTTTTTTGCACATGGGACGGGGTTGTAATCTTGGTGGCCGCCCTGGCTCCAGGAACGCTATCCGGCGGATTGATATGATTGAAGCAGAAGTTGCCTCCGCTTATCCGACGAAGACCCCGCGAGCCGAAGCTCTTCCCAGCATACGTGTTCTGCTCGTGCTCCCAACCTATTTTCCTGAGTCATATGGCGGCGGCGAACAACAGGCGCGGCGATTTGCTCGGGCGCTGGTTGAAAGCGGCGTTTCCGCAACCATTCTGGCACCCAGACTGTCGCACTCGACCCCGAAACGGTCCGCCATCGACGGGGTGCCTATCCATCGCCTTCGTTTGCGCGCGGCTCCGTATTTGGGCGGGCGGCATATGCTGTCGTTCCTGTCGTGGTGTGTCCAGGTTTTGATCTGGATGCTGCGCCGTCGCGACGAATTCGATGTCGTACATATCATCCATGCCCGACTTCATGCTGTTCCGGCGGCATTGGCAGGAGCCCTCCTACGCAAACCGGTTCTCGCAAAATTGGCCCGGGGCGGACGGTGTTTCGATCTCGACGTTGTGCGCGAAAAGAAGATCATCGGTCGCTGGGCGTCCGCCTTGATTAAACGTCACGTCACGGCCTTCATCGCCAATAGCCGCCAAATCGCTGGTGATCTGAAGAGAAATGGCATCGGCGCGGATCGCATTCATATGATTCCGAATGGGATCGATCTGCCCCGCAAGCCGCGCCGCGAGCCGAGCGCCGATGGCAGCCGACGCTTTATCTGCCTTGGCCGTCTCGATCCGGAAAAATGCGTCGAGCACATGATCGATGCGTTCGCGGCACTTCCCGCCGACGCAAAGGCGCAACTCACCATCCTGGGCGATGGCCAGTGCCGCGTCCCTCTCGAGGAACAGGCGGCCCGGTTGGGCCTTTCCGGCAAGGTCACATTCGCCGGGGCGGTCGAAGATGTGTTTCCCTTTCTGTGGGAGGCTGATTTCTATCTTTCCACCTCGGCGTCGGAAGGCATGTCAAACGCCCTGCTCGAGGCCATGAGCTGCGGCGTGGTCCCAATCATCACCGATGTCAGCGGTGCGTCCGACATTGTGGAACATGAGCGCGGCGGCTTTCTGGCCCGCTCGCATGCCGAGTTTTCCGGGCTTCTTCGTCGCGCGCTCGGCCTATCGGAAGCCGAGCGCTATGAGATGGCGCAGCACGCAGTACAGACAATCGCCGCGCGGTTCAGCATGGAGAGCGTCGCCCTGCTCCAAATGGAGCTATACTCCACTCTCATGCGGCAGCATGTGACGTCTGAGAGCAACATGCTCGGTACAAAGAGGAGATTCGTCTGGTAGCTGCTTTTGCCAGGCGAGGATCTAATGCACAGACGCTCATATTTGGCCAGTGGACGGAAAGCAGAAAGGGCGGTTTACTCCGTCCTAGTGCGGCGTCGCTTGAATGTTGCCGGTGGCGAGCTGGTCGAGGCGGTTCCCGGCAGAAATGCAGTCAAGCAGAGGCTCTTCGTACGGAAGGGGGATGTATTGGCGACAACCTTCATCAAGCTGGAATGGCGGGGTCATCGATGGCGCCAACAGGATTATGTTCATGGCTGAATCAGCAAACGACGGCGGAGACGCTACCGGTGACCCAAACGGCGCATCGTGCATGGCAAACACTGAGGACAGCAACTCGACAACTAAACCGCGCAAACTGACAGAGCGCATGCTGAAGGGCGCTGCTTGGTCCGGCGTAACCTCGATCGCGCGCCTGGGACTGAAATTCATTTCGGTTGCGATATTGGCGCGGCTGCTTTCGCCGTGGGATTACGGCGTCGTCGGCGGCGCAGTCATCGCCGTGGAGCTTGCGGCGATGCTCTATGGTTTGGGCCTGGCCCAGGCGCTCATCCAGCGCAAGGTCGTCGAGCGAGATCACATAGCAACTGCGCTCGGTGTCTCTCTTACTCTATCTTGCGTGATCGGTGCCGCCTTGTGGCTCGCAGCGCCGTTTGTCGCAGCGTTGATGCGTATCGAAGCTCTAACCGAGGTCGTGAAACTGCTCGCATTCACGACTCCGCTGGGTGCCTTCAACTTGATCTGCGAGGCGCTCCTTGTGCGCAACATGAGGATAAGGGCGGTTTCTCTCCGCCCGCTCTTCAGCTTCTCCGTAGCGGTCTTCGTCGTTGCTGTTCCCATGGCGTTCGCCGGATTCGGCTATTGGTCGCTCGTCGCCATGCAGATTGCAGAAGTGTCTGTTGGTGCGCTTGCCTTCGGAGTTGCTGCTCGCAAGCTTCTCGTGCTGCCCGGCTTTTCAGCTCGAGCGTTTCGCGAATTGTGGCCGATGAGCCTTGGGTTCTCGCTCACGCAGCCCTTCGGATACCTGGTGAACAATACCCCCAAGTTTCTTATCGCACGGCTCATGGGCGCCGAGGCGCTCGGTCTTTTCACGCGCGCGGCTTTCCTCAGCGAGAATGCAGGGCATCTCTTCAACGGCATCGTCCGAATTGTTGCATTTCCTGCCATGGCTCAGCTTCAGAATGACCGAGAACGCCTGCGCAGCGGATACTTGAAGGGCCTATCTTTAACGGCACTGGCCACCATCCCGACCAGTGCATTTTCTATCGTTTTCGCGCAAGAGCTTGTCGACATTATGCTTGGTCCACGATGGGACGAGGCCGTCTTGCCCTTTGCCCTTCTTGCGACCAGCCTATATTTTCGGCTTGGTAACAGGGTTAGTTACGCAGTCCTTCAGGCGCTGGGGCAGCCCTATCGCATCATCAAGAATAACTGCGCTGTCGTTGCTATACTCGCACTCGGCATCCTGACGACTTCCGATCATGGCCTCGCCAGCATTTGCACGGTGGTGCTACTGGCTTTCGGCGCTGCTTTTGTGATCACCGTCCGACTCGTCTCCAGAGTTATGGAAATGAGTATCGGTGCTATTCTTAGGACTCACGTTATGCCAATGTCTCTCGCCTTGGTGGTTGTTGCCATCGGCGTAGGTACAAAGGCTATGCTTGTTGGGCAGTCGAGCATTGTCATTGTCGCAATCAGCGCTCTTGCTGTTGTGAACTCAGTGCTCGCGCTACTCTACTTCTTGCCAGAGAAAACTTTGGTGTGGTTTGATGTAGAAGGAGTTCGAACGCTGCCGTCGCTAAGGTTTGCTTTTCGCCAGTTGGCTCGTCATTACATGTGATCTGGACTAATATGAGACCTCGTGTTCTTCTTATAACTCGTCTTCATACGCAAAATGCGGGCAATGAGGGACTCTCTACAGAGTTCATACGGTACGTAACATCCCGTTTTCCTGCTGCGGATGTTCGAGCTATTGATCGTTACCCACGCTTTTTCGAACAATTTGATCTGAGGGGCATCGGTGGAGGTTCGATCAAGGAGTTTGACGCACTAGCTCACGCGCTGACATTGCGATTTCGCAGGGAGGACGCGCCTTTGCCAGCGAAAGCTGAGTTAGATTTGGTCAAGCTTGACGAGACGGGAAAGGAGCGTCGTGGTCCCTTCCGAAGAGTAAAGCATAAGCTGGCATTGCGTAGGAAATTGGCCGGCATGCGACTAATCGAGAGATCAGTTCCTGTAACCGCTGTGACAGCTTGTTGTACTTCCGATTTAGTCGTTTGGAATCCCGCAGGGGAAATTTGTCCAACCGGCGATCCTCATCAGGTGATGCGGTTGCTTCTGTTGCTTCGAATCGCTCAGTTAAGCGGAAAGAAGACTGTCGCAATCAACCACAGCCTCGAGATCGGGAACAATGCTCTCGGTGCCTTGATTGCTCATGTATACAAGAACCTGTGCTATTTGAGCGTGCGCGACGCAAAATCGGTTGAAGTTGCGATAGATCTTGGCGTGCGCAATTCGATTATTCATGAGGCACCAGATATGGTGTTTCTGGCCTCACAGATATCGGTGCCGGAGGCTGCAAGCGCCATACCCCGCGGGGCGATCGGGCTTGCAGTTAATGGCTTGGGGGCTATGCAGGGCGTGGATGAATGGGCGCGTCTGGCAGAAGGTCTGAATAAGGTCGGGCGCCCCATCGTTCTTGTGTCGAATGCAATCCATCGCGATTTGGCTTTCGCCAGACGCTTGAGTCGGATGATCGATAAATCCACGGTCATCAACTACCAGCCTCGATATCAGCAGCTTCGGTCCATATACCGAAAATGCGATGCCGTCATCAGCAGCCGCCTGCATGCTTCGATTTTGGCGCTTTGCGAGGGTGTCCCGGTCGTTAGCATCGAACCGTCGGTCTTCAAACTATCAGCGATCTTTCGCCAATTGGATTATCCGCTCGAAACTGAAAGATTGCAGCAGGCTGGTTGGTCTGATCGGGTCCTTGCCAAGCTAGCACGGTGCCTATCGGAGGAGCGATCTTCGATTTCATCGGCTGGTGCAAACGCAATTTCCCAACAGCTGAGAAGGATAGAAGTGGCGTACGCACCGTTGTTTGCGCTTGCATAGGTTGGGCGCGTGTCCACCTGTTGTCGGGCACCTATGCAGGTGATCGGCGAGAAGACCTGAGTAAGCGCTCTTTTGCCTCGGCGCCGGCGTCTTGAAGTTGGATCGGAGCTGGTGTCAGCCCGCGAGTTTATTGTCGAGACGCGAGGTGGCCAGAGGTTGACGAACTTGGTGAGTACGTCGGCGAGGTAGGCTCGTGGATCGCCGCCTTCCAATTTCCAGGTTTCGATCAGCGACGCGATGCGGGCTCTCCGATACAATCCGCAGCTTCGCTCCAATCGACCAACGGCGACGGCATCCAGTCTCGACCTCCAGCCGCCCAGCATGCTCACTTTGCGTTCTCTAAACTCAGCTCGGCGATGACAAGGCGCCGTCACCGTGCGAATACAAAGATCTTCCTCTCAGCTTCTCGATGTGACTCTGAGATGCGCGAATTTGCACCACCACCTGCTCGCAGGCTCGGCAGGCATATTTGGGACGGCGCGTCACCATCACCCGGTACTGCGCCGGGATCACCTCGAGCCCCTGCAAGGTTTCCTCGCCGATCACATGCCTACTTAAGGCGTTGCGCACGGTCGTTTCCAATCCTGTCTGACAGGAAAAACCAAGTTAGAAAACACCTTTGAGGCGGTCACGCAGTGACTAGCACCAGTCTTTCCGAATAGCCTCGTTCGCGGGATCGGGATCGCGCAGTCTGGCTCAGGTCGCCTCTGTAATGAGAACAATATTTATCTTAATGCAAGTAGGCGAGTTGCAGCTCTAGTTTGTCACGGGTCTGAGTCGCGCGAGCGATAGAAGCTTTTCCGTTGGCATTCTTCTTATCATAGTACTTTGCCGATGTGGTCATCCCGAATTCAAGCGCGTTGTATATTCAACATCGATCTTCGTCCTCTAAGATTGAAGGGGTCTTCTACGTGGTGATACCAATCATCTACTAATCAACCGTAAGCAGGGCGACGCAGTAAGACCACGGTCGACGAATAGGGTCGAAAGAGCCAGAAGTATCTATGATAGCGAGCCTTGAAACGCTCAAAGTCAGCAAGAAGGAGATACGGAAAACTTAGAACATGCCGGGTAAGCAGCCGGATCAGCTCCGGTAATGTATGCTGGCTCAGAAGATCGTCCAGATAGGTGCTGTCCGAAACGACGGCCTCTTGCAGGCAGGTGAAATCAGGAAAGAGGCGACGGATTTCGTCGGGGGCTGGCCGGTAGAGCGTATCGATGGGGTCGAGGTGATAGGGGTAGCTGTACGGGCCGGTGACCAGCAGGAGACCCTCAGGCTCCACGATACTGGCGCAGACATCGGCAAATGCGCCCGGATCAAACAGATGCTCGAGCAGGTTGCAGCACATGACGAGCCTGGGATGGAGCGCCCTCAGTTGCTCCTGGAAGGCCAGATCCAGTACATCTCCAACCAAGTCCACTCCCTCCTCTTCCTTCATATCGATATTGAGGATACGTACCCCGCGCTCGCGAAGCGGCCGAAACACGAGTAGGTCGACGTGGGGCTGTTCCACCGTCCGGAAGTGGGCGGTCGAGGAGCCGATATTCAGGCAGGGATTCATTGCTTCGCTCGGAAGCGAAGCCAAGATCGTCTGAACGTGCTTGGCTTCATTCGGACGCATCGGCGAGCATTCCCCATCCGCTAGTTACAGTGTGCGAGGGCCTGTCGCCACAGGCCCTCATCGTTAGCACCGTTCGCCTCGTCGTTTGCTCCACCCTCTGCGAATTCAGGGGCCCGGGCTGCTCCACCGAACCTCGTACAGGGTCTCCATGACACCGGAGCCGTACCTGTTGAAGTCCTTCAGGTCCTCGCTCGTCAGTCGCTCGATCGCAGCAGCATTAATGTTCTCGGCCAGGAGTGACGCCCAATAGCTTTTGTCCACTAAGCGCATGGTGCGACTGGCAGACGCCGCGGCTTCCTGGCCGGGCCCATAACCCTTCGGGTTGTGAATATAAGCGTCCTCACGGGGCCGCGGCAGCGCCAGGCGCCCGTACAAGCGATCCAGAAAACGGAGAGGATGGGCAACCATATC